>NZ_JBEYRK010000009.1:0-241395 GCF_040704065.1 Streptomyces sp. NPDC047869 | reverse complement strand
TACTTGGACGCCATCGAGGTGGACATCCGCTTCTCCCAGGAGCCGGGCGTCAACGTGCTGTCGGGCGAAGTCGTGGCGGAACGCTTCGGTGCGGCTTCGTCGTCTCACGGCTCCACTCAAAGTCCTGTCAGGACGGACGCCAGCGGGGCCTCGCCGTCTCACCCGCCTATCACGAAGCCATCACCAACTGGGCGGCCTCTCACGGACCAGCAGGCCCTGACCTGCTATTTTATGCCCGCGTTGGACTGGCGTAGACGCCCCTGGACGGTCTCTACAACCTGTGCCAGGTCGTTCCCAGTGAGGGACCCAGGATCAGGACAGGGGCGTCTTCCGGCCCGTCGAAGCGGTATTGCAGGGTGTTCATCGGCGTCTCACTCACGCCCTGCACCGTCTCACATCCCGCCCGTGACCCTTTGACGGGGGCGGTGAGGATTCGGGACGGATCGGGTGAGAACCGGCCGGTGCGTCCGGGCGCTTCCAGCTGGGCGGCACCCAGTGGTGTGAGGACGTGCGGCATCGCCTTGCCCTCCCACGCGGGTCACCGGCGGTCCGGGCGGGGGTCGGGGCCGCTGCGCAGGAGGGCGAGTTCCCGGTTCATCTCGCCCAGGAAGCGGGCGACCACGCTCAGCTCCGCGGGGCTGAAGCGCTGCCGCGCGGCCTCGGTGCCGCGGGCCAGGGGCTGGAAGAAGTCCCGGGCGACGCTCCTGGCCGCCTCCGCGTAGTGCAGATGGACGACGCGGCGGTCGTCGTCCGCCCGGACGCGCCGGATGTGCCCTGCCCGCTCCAGGCGGTCCAGGCAGGCGGTCATGGCGCCGGAGGTGAGGTCGAGCCGCCTGCGCAGCCGCCCGGGCGTCATGGGCCCTTCCTCGGGGTCGGCGTCCAGGATCGCGACGAGGGCCTGGACGTCGGTGAGATGGAGGCCCTGCGTCTGGGCGAACTCGTGGGCGATGCGGTTGAACTCGCCGTTGAGCCGGCGCAGAAGGACCGCGAAGGACTGCAACCCCGTGGGGTCGTCCCCCGGAAGAGACGGCGAGGCGTGTTCGGTCCCGTACATCGCCCCAGTATATGGTTACTCGATCATTGAGATACTTGATGACTGACTTACTTGGTCGCACCGACATTCGAGGAGACGTATGAGAGCGACACCCGGCTGGACGCGGTGGCTCGTGCCGCTCCTCCTGCTGTTCGTCTGGCTCGGTGTGGGCGGAACGCTCGGGCCCTACGCCGGGAAACTGGGCGAGGTCGCCACCAACGACCAGTCCGCCTTCCTGCCGCAGAGCGCGGAATCGACCAAGGTGCTCAAGGCCCGCGAGGCGTTCGACCAGGAGGAGACGCTGCCCGCGATCGTCGTCTGGACGGCGGACGGGAAGCGGGTCACGGACGACCGGCGGGCGCCCGCCACCCGGGCCGTCGGCTCACTCGCGGGGCGGACCGGGATCGTCGGCGCGCCGTCGCCCGCCCTGCCCTCCGAGGACGGAAAGGCGTTGCAGGCCGTCGTCCAGCTGCGGCCGGACCTGGGCGACCGGTTGCCCGACGTGCTGGACACCGTGCGCGAGGCCGCGCGGAGCGTGCCGGGTACGACGGCGGAGATCGCGGGCCCGGCGGCGAGCCAGGCCGATCTGGGGGACGCGTTCGCGGGCATCGACGGGCTGCTGCTGGGCGTGGCGCTGGGCGCCGTGCTGCTGATCCTGCTCCTGGTCTACCGGAGCGTCCTGCTGCCCTTCGTGATCATCCTCGGTGCGGTGTTCGCGCTCGGGCTGGCGTGCGCGGTCGTCTACGCGCTGGCCGACCACGACCTGGTCCGGGTGGACGGCCAGGTGCAGGGCATCCTCTCCATCCTCGTGATCGGCGCCGCCACCGACTACGCGCTGCTGCTGGCCGCGCGGTTCCGCGAGGAACTGGCGACGGGCCAGGACCGTGCCACGGCCGCGGTGGCGGCGGTGCGCAGGTCGTTCGGCGCGATCACCGCCAGTGCCGCCACCGTGGCGCTCGCGCTGCTGGCCCTGCTCGCCGGCGACCTCACCAACAACCGGGCGCTCGGGCCGGTCGGCGCCATCGGCATCGTCTGCGCCGTGCTCTCCACACTCACGTTCCTGCCGGCCGTGCTGGCGCTGCTGGGCCGGACCGCCTACTGGCCGTCCCGGCCGCGGGAGTCGGACGCCTCCGCGGAGGGGCACGGCGCGTGGCACCGCGTCGCCGGCAAGGTGGGCGCCCAGCCACGCGCGGTCTGGGTGGTGACCGCGCTCGGGCTCGCCGTGCTCGCGGCCTTCTCCCCCTCGCTGTCCGCGAAGGGCGTGCCCCTCGACGAGATCTTCGTGAACGACGCCCCGTCGGTCGCCGCGCAGAAGACGCTCGGCGAGCACTTCCCCGGCGGTTCCGGCAACCCGGCCGTCATCATCGCCGACGTCGGCCGGGCCGCCCGGGTGACCGCCGCGGCGAAGGACACCGAGGGGGTGGCGTCGGCGGCCGCCGTCTCGGCGTCCGGGCGGCCCGGCGGCGGGGCGCCGAAGGTCGTGGACGGGCGGGTCCGCATCGACGCCACCCTGGAGGCCGCGGCGGACAGCGACGCCGCCAAGCGGACGATCGAGCGGCTGCGCGCCCGGGTGCACGCGGTGCCCGGAGCCGACGCGCTGGTCGGCGGCTACACGGCCCAGCAGTACGACACCCAGCGGACCTCCGCCCGCGACCGCACCGTCATCGTGCCCGTCGTGCTGGGGATCATCCTGCTGATCCTAGTCCTGCTGCTGCGCTCCCTGCTCGTGCCGGTGCTGCTGGTGGCGACGGTGGCACTCAACTTCCTGGCCACCCTGGGCGTTTCCTCGCTCGTGTTCAAGCACGTGTTCGGCTTCGGCGGCGCGGAGGCGTCGGTGCCCCTGTACGGGTTCGTGTTCCTGGTGGCGCTGGGCGTCGACTACAACATCTTCCTGATGTCCCGGGTGCGGGAGGAGGCGCTCGTCCACGGCAACCGGCAGGGTGTGCTGCGCGGTCTGACCACGACCGGAGGGGTCATCACCTCGGCCGGGGTGGTGCTGGCCGCGACGTTCGCCGCCCTGACGGTGATCCCGCTGGCCTTCCTGGTGCAGATCGCCTTCATCGTGGCCTTCGGCGTCCTGCTGGACACCCTGGTGGTCCGCTCACTGCTGGTCCCGGCCCTGGTGCTCGACATCGGCCCGCGGGCCTGGTGGCCCGGTGTCCTGCCCCGTGACGGCGCCGCTCCCGTGCCCGGTGCGCGCGAGGCGAACGGGGTGGAGGGCGCCGGGGTCTGAGGATGCGCGCTCCGGTGACCTGGACGAACCTGGGCAGGTAGGGCGACCAGGTGACGTAAGAGGTGACCACCATTGATGTCCGCACAGCACACGGACAGCGAGGACGACGACGTCCGGCACGCGTTCGGCGACGCCGTCAACATGACGGCCGGCGAACTCGAGAAGTGGCTGGAGACCGACGAGTCGAAGAGCGTGGGGCAGAGTGACGGCGGCGAGAGCGTCGGACACGAGTCCGGACGCCGCATCGTCACCCTGCTGCGCACGAAGAAGGCGGATCTCGACGAGGACGACATCGCCCACATGCGCAAGGTGGTCGGCTACGTCAGACGCCACGTCGAACAGCGCCCCGGTGGCGACATCACCGACACCAGATGGCGCTGGTCACTCATGAACTGGGGTCACGATCCGAAGAAGTGACCGGCCGCCGGGCAACTGGCCCACTGGCGCCTGGACGAACTGGCCTTCGCCACCGAGATGATCGTCAGCGAGCTGGTCACCAACGCCGTCCGCTACGCGGGCGGTCCGGTCGGGCTGCGGCTGACCAGGCACGACCGCCTGATCTGCGAGGTCAGCGACCCCAGTCAGTCGCAGCCGTACCTGCGCCGGGCCCGGCTGTCCGACGAGGGCGGGCGGGGCCTGTTCCTGGTCGCCCAGCTGACCCACCGCTGGGGCAGCCGCTACCACCCCGGCGGCAAGACCATCTGGACCGAGCAACTGCTGACGGCCGAGTGACGAGACCGGGCAACTGCCGACGAGTTGGTGACGAGCCGGCGTGCGCCGCCCGCGCCCGCCCAAGGCCAGGGCCTACGCCCCCTCGACGCGGCCGCCCGCGCTACGGCGTGGTGGGAGCCGACCAGCACGGCGTTCGTGGTCGGCCCCCGGCTGGCCCGGCTGGTCGCCGAGCGCGCTCCGCACACCACGCTGCGGCTGCGCACGTTCACGTGCCGACGCAGGCCACGTGCACCGACAACGGCGTCGACGTGGCCGGGCGGTGCTGTTCGACGTCGCTACGAGCCTCTGACGCCGGCCGCGTGCCCCGCACCGGGGCCGCGCGGGCTCAGGTCAGCAGCCGCACCCAGCTCGCGCCGAGCTCCTCGATCATCTGTTCCCGGGTGAGCTTCCAGTCGGTCCGGTCCCAGTGCTGGGCGACGAAGTCGAGCTGGGCCATCGCCAGCACGCCCCGGAAGTGACGCTGGTGCGGCTGAAGGCGCCCGGCCGCCGCCAGCCCGTCCTCGATGTCGCTGATGGCCTCCTCGAGCCACCGCTCGACCAGGTCGGTGAGTTCCGGATCGACCACGGCGGCGTCGCGGCCGATGCGGATGATCGGCCGGATCGCGGGCCAGCTGTCGGCGGTGCGCCGCAGCCACGCCATGATCGCCTCCGGCGTCCCCTCCGTGACCGTGGCCACGAGGTCCCGGGCCGTCGAGCCGTGTTCGGGTGAACGCTCGCGCTGGAGCGCCTCGTTGAGCTGCTCGTCGATGAGCGCCTTCATCATTTCGCTGCGGGAGGCGAAGTACGCGTAGAAGGTGACCCGCGTGGTGCCCGCGGCGGTCGCGATGTCGTCGACCGTGGTGGCGGCGTACCCCTTCGTCTTGAACAGCTCGAGTCCGGATTCCAACAGCAGCCGGCGCGTCATCCGCTTCTGCGCCGCACGAAGGTTCGCCATGTCCGGATCCTAACGCCGCGACTGTATGCCGAGCACACAAAACGACTCCGCACAATGCGCGTAGTTCATTGTTTTTTCGTCGCGCCCGTTTCATTGACGATGTGTAAAGCGAATGGATTCCGTGCTAGAGCCACCAGGTGCTGTGCCCCCCGTCCCGGACACGTGAGGCAGGCATGAGCGTCAAGAGCAACACCGTGAACACCGTCCTGGGCGCGGTGCCGGCCGAGGAGCTGGGAGTCGTCTCGGTCCACCGGGCGCTGCTCTCGGTGACTCCGGGCGCCGGTGGAGATCCTGAGCTGGTCCACCGCACCGTTCACCGAGCCCACCGAGATGATCGGCCAGGGCGCGGCGCGCCTCTTCGCGGAGATCGACCAGCCCGACACGAACTTCATCCTGCGGATGTGGGACGAGGCGCCGGGCGGCCGGAGGCAGCTCATCACCACCGCCTACCTCAAGGCCTCGCACCGCGAACTCGACGCGGAGCGCACCATCGAGGGCGACCCGTACCACCCGCACACCCGCGCGGTGCCGGTCGAACCGGGGCGGATCGAGGAGGACCTGCTGCGCGTCTACCCGTTCGCGGCGACGTTCCTGCCGGGCCACCGGCTGGTCGTGGAGCTCTCCAACGACGAGCCCCTGGCCGACGAGCACAACGCCCTGCTGCCCCCGGACGCGTTCCACCTGCCGGTGGGCCGCCCCGTCACCCACGAGACCTACCGGGACGCCGCCCACCCGTCCCGGCTGGTGCTGCCGTTCACGACGTCCTGAGCGCGGCGGCTCCTGACCTCGCAGGCCGCGTCCGTAGGTTCCGGGAGGGCGGCCTACAGGTCGTCCGGGGTGCCCAGGCCGGTCAGGGCTCCCACCGGGTCCAGGTCGGGGGTGCCCCGGGGCCACCAGTCGTCCTGGCCCGGCTCCGACTCGTAGGCGTACCACAGGCCGTCGCGGCCCAGGCGGAGCTGGACATGGCCGCGTGGGTGGGTGAGGTGGTTGCGCCAGGGGCGGAACGCCGGGAGGTCGGCGGCGAGCAGCAGCGGGCGGGCCCGGTCGAAGCGGCCGGCCGGCGGGTCCCACGGCTCCTCCAGGACGGCCAGCCCCTCCGGGCCGCCCTGCCGCCAGGCGGCGACCGCGCGGGCCAGGTCGGCCGGGGTGCGTCCGACGGCCGCGGCGAGCGTGGCGTACAGGGCGCGGGTGGCGGCGGTGAGGCCGGAGCCCGGACGGGCCGCGGCGAGCCGTACGGCGTCCTGCCAGAGCGTGAGCTCACCGACGGGGTCGCGTCCGGTGGTGAGCAGGGCGTGCGCGCGGGCGGCGGCGTCGGTGGCGAGCTGGTCCAGCGCGAAGGGGTCCGGGCCGCCGGGTGCCGCCGGGTACACCGGCGGCTGTTCTGGGTGCGGCGGCACGGGCAACGGCTGCGGCGGCGCCGGCAGTCGGCGCGGGGCGAGGGCGTCGGCGGCGCGGACGCCGGGCAGGGACCGCGGTGCCCCTTCCTGGGCAGCGCGGGCCGCCCGGGCGGCGCTGCGGCGGGACAGCGCGTCCAGCAGCTCGCGTTCGCCTCGGCCGCGCAGCAGGAGCAGCACGAAGGGGTCGGCGTCGAGCAGGCGTGCCATCTGGTAGCAGAGGGCGGCCGCGTGCTTGCAGGGGTGCCCGGAGTCGGGGCAGCTGCAGCGCGGGGCGAGATCGCCGGGGCCGGGCAGCAGGGGCACACCGCAGTCGGCGAGCGACTCGGGCAGCTCCTTGTCGAGCAGTGCCGCGATATGGCCCGGCCGGTCCGCGGCCGCGTCCAGGAACCGCTCCCAGTCACCGTCCTCCAGCGTGCGCAGGCGTACCTGCACCCGGTACGGACGCGGGCGGCTCCCCCGGACGTACGCCAGCACCAGGCCCGGGGTCACCGTGATCGCGTCCACGTTGCCCCCGTCCGCGTAACCCCGGCCCCGGACGAGCCGCTTGACGTCCAGCGCGCCCCGCTCCAGCGCGTCGACCCAGGCGTTGCCCCACCAGGTCCCGGCGAACGCGGTGTCCTCCGCCGGAGCCGTCCGGGGCGGGAACGCCGGGAAGGTCCGGCGGAGTTCGGAGTCCCGGTGCGGCGTGGCCATGGTGCCGGGCACCTGCGGAGGCGCGGCCGCGTGATCGTCCGGGCGGGCGGGGCTGCCGATGTCGTACGGCTCGTGCGGGGTTTCCGGCGTCTCGGACGGGTCCGGGGTCTCCAACCTGTCGGGGCCGTCCGGGCCGTCCGGGTCGTCGGTCCACGAGGGCATCCGGAAGGCGCTGTTCAGGAACTGCCGCATGTCCTGGACGGCTTGGGCGCGCGCGGGCCCCTCACCGGGCTGCGCGGAGCCGGCGGGCGACCGGGACGGCTCGGAGGACCGGCGCGCGGATGCGCGGCTTCCGCGCCGTGCCCCCTCTTCCGCCGCCCGGGCCCGCGACGCCTCCCGCCGAGCCGCACGCAGCGCCTCCCGAGCGACATCGCCGGGGCGCCCTCCCGAGGACGGGGGCGCGGTGGAGGGAGGGGCCGCGTCGGTGGAAGGGTCCGCGTCGGCGGTGGGTAGCGCATCTGTGCGAGGGCCCGCGTCGGTGGGACGCAGGGCGGCCCTCGCGATGTCGGCGGGGCGGGGCTCAGCCGCGGGGGCCGGCCCCGCACCGGGCTCGGTGCCGGGCGCCGGCGCGGTGGTGGGCGGTGGGCTCTCCGGATCGGGGGCCGTCTCGATCCGCGCGGCGTCGGTGCGGCGGCGTGCCGCACGCATGGCCTCACGGGCCACGTCGGCGGACGGAACCGCGTCCGTGGCAGGGGCCGCGTCGGCGGACGGGGCCCCATCGGCGGCAGGGTTCGCGTCGGCGGTCGGGGCCGTGTCTGTGCGAGGGCCCGCGTCGGTGGGACGCAGGGCGGCCCTGGCGATGTCGGCGGGGCGGGGCTCAGCCGCGGGGGCCGGCCCCGCACCGGGCTCGGTGCCGGGCGCCGGCGCGGTGGTGGGCGGTGGGCTCTCCGGATCGGGGGCCGTCTCGATCCGCGCGGCGTCGGTGCGGCGGCGTGCCGCACGCAGGGCCTCACGGGCCGCGTCGCCGGGGCGATGCTCCCCGGTCGTCATGAGGTCCTCCGCAGTGAGACCAGGTCGGACAGTTCACGGTCCGTCAGTTCCGTCAGGGCGGACTCGCCGGAGCCGAGGATGGCGTCGGCCAGGGCTCGTTTGGAGGCGAGCATCTCGGCGATGCGGTCCTCGACCGTGCCCTCGGTGACCAGGCAGTGGACCTGGACGGGCTGGGTCTGGCCGATGCGGTAGGCGCGGTCGGTGGCCTGCTCCTCGACGGCCGGGTTCCACCAGCGGTCGAAGTGGACGACATGGCCCGCGCGGGTGAGGTTCAGACCGGTGCCGGCCGCCTTCAGCGAGAGCACCAGCACCGGGGTGCCGCCGCTCTGGAAGCGGTCGACCATGCGCTCGCGCTCCGGGACCGGCGTACCGCCGTGCAGCAGGTCGACGGGGACCGCGCGGGCGGACAGGTGGGCGGTGATGAGCCGGGCCATGCCGACGTACTGGGTGAAGACGAGGGCCGAGCCGTCCTCGGCCAGCACGGTGTCCAGCAGCTCGTCCAGCAGGGCGAGTTTGCCGGAGCGCGCGGACAGCCGGTCGGCGCGGGCGTCCTCCTTCAGGTACAGCGCGGGGTGGTCGCAGATCTGCTTCAGGGCTCCGAGCAGTTTCAGCACCAGGCCCCGGCGGCCGATGCCCTCCGAGGTCTCGATGGCGAGCATGGACTCGCGCACCACCGCCTCGTACAGGGCGGCCTGTTCACGGGTGAGCGGCACCGGGTGGTCGGTCTCGGTCTTGGGTGGCAGCTCGGGGACGATGCCGGGGTCGGACTTCTTGCGGCGCAGCAGGAAGGGGCGGACCAGCCGGGACAGCCGCTCCACCGCCTCCTGGTCCTCGCCGTTCTCCACCGCGCGCGCGTGCCGGGCGCGGAAGGACTTCAGCGGGCCGAGGAGACCGGGGGTGGTCCAGTCGAGCAGGGCCCACAGTTCGGAGAGGTTGTTCTCCACCGGGGTGCCGGTGAGGGCCACGCGCGCGGGTGCGGGGATGGTGCGCAGCGCCTTGGCGGTCGCGGAGTACGGGTTCTTGACGTGCTGCGCCTCGTCGGCCACGACCATCCCCCACGGCTGCTCGGCGAGCCGCTCGGCGGCGGAGCGCATCGTGCCGTACGTGGTGAGGACGAAGCCGCCGGCCAGCCCGTCCAGGGTGCGGTCGGGGCCGTGGAAGCGGCGGACCGGGACGCCGGGCGCGAACCGGGTGATCTCGCGCTGCCAGTTGCCCAGCAGGGAGGCGGGGCAGACCACCAGGGTCGGCTCGGGGCGGGCCCGCTTCAGGTGCAGGGCGATGAGCGTGACGGTCTTGCCGAGGCCCATGTCGTCGGCGAGGCAGCCGCCGAGGCCGAGGGAGGTCATCAGGTCGAGCCAGGCCAGACCGCGCGCCTGGTAGTCGCGGAGGGTGGCGTCGAGTCCGGGGGGCGGTTCGGCCGGGCGCAGTCCGGCGGTGAGGCGGTCGCGCAGGGCTGCCAGCGCGCCGGCGGGGACGGCCTCGACGCTCTCGCCGTCCACCTCGGCGGTGCCGGTGAGGGCCACGGACAGCGCGTCGACCGGGTCGAGCAGGCCGAGTTCGCGTTTGCGGGCCTTGCGGACCAGGGCCGGATCGACCAGCACCCAGCGGTCCCGGAGCCGTACGACCGGCCGGTGGGCCTCGGCGAGCGCGTCCATCTCGGCCTCGCTGAGCGGTTCCCCGCCGAGCGCGAGCTGCCAGCTGAACCGCAGCAGCTCCTCGCTCTCGAAGAACCCGGTGCCGTCGGTCGCCGAGCCGGGCGCCGGGCGCACCACCGCGGCGGCGCTGAGGTCGCGGGCGAGGTCCCGCGGCCAGTGCACGGCGACCCCGGCGGCGCCGAGCCGCGCGGTGGCCACGCCGAGCAGGTCGCCCAGTTCCTCCTCCGACAGGGCGAGGACGTCGGGGACGTCCTGCTCGGTGAGCCGGTGCAGAGGCGGCCACACCCGGGCCGCGCGCCGGACGGCGAGGGCGGCGTCCACATGGGCGCGCGGGCCGAACGCCGCGTCCGCCTCGCCTGCCCACAGGGCGGCCGCGTCGGTCATCAGGGTGGGATCGGCGAGGCTGTGGACCTGGACGATCGCGGCCCCGGCGGCGCGGGCGCCCTCGGCGGCTCCGGCGTCGAAGACGTCGTACGCGGACAGGTCGAGGCGCAGCGAGATCCGTACGCCCGCGTCCATGCCGGCGGCGACCTCCGCGGCCCAGTCGTGGGCGTGCGGCAGGGATTGTGGTTCCCGGGCGGCGAAGGGGCGGCCGGCGGTGTGGGCGGCGGCGGGGGTGCGGGGCAGGGTGTCGGCGACCGCGTCCAGGAAGGAGCGGACCAGCGCCTCAGGCTCGGGCAGCCGCAGCGGGCCGGGTTCCGGCAGCGGGACGGCGTGGCCCTCGGGCGGCAGGGCGGCGGCCACCGCGCGCAGGTGGGTGATGTCGTCGGGTTCCAGCGGGCCGGCCCGCCAGGCGTCGTGGCCGGCCGGGGTCAGGCCGGGCAGCAGGCGGCCACGGGCGACCAGGCGCAGGGCGTGCAGGGCGGCGGCGCCCCAGCAGGCGGTGGCCGGGTGGGCGGCGGGGTCGCGCCGGGCCCGTACCAGCAGGGGCAGGGCGTCGGCGATCGGCAGGGTCAGCGCGGGCACCTGGCGGCGGCGGGCGCCCGCTCCGTGGCGTCGTACGACGGTCAGCTCCTCGACGGCGGGTGTGCCGGTCCCGTCGGGGGCTCCGGTCCCGTCGCCGGTGGGCAGCGGGCCGCCCTCGGGGTCCCAGAAGGCGATCCGGCTCTCGCGCGGGAGGGGCGCGGGCAGGTAGACGGACGCGAGGCGCACCGGTACCGGGTTCCCGGTCAGGCCGGGCCCTCCCGCGGGTTCCGCGACCGCGGCCGTGCCACCGCTCATACGTTCTGCCACCTCCCGCCCGGGTCCTGGACCGACCGGACGTCCTCGACTCTACGGGCGGGGTCTGACAACGGAGTCCGGCGGCCGGGCGGCAGCGGTGCCACGGGCCCGGCGGCCGCCCGGGGCCGGGCTACGGGACCGTGCGGGAGACGACGTACACCATCGGGAAGTTCGGGTCGGCCATGTTCACGAGCACGTCCTGGGTGGGCGCCGGGTTCTTCTGCGGATGGGTCAGCCCGAACCACGGGCCGGGCCCGGTGAAGTTCCAGCCGGAGACCTTCCGGTCGCGGGCGCTGATCGGCTTGACGTCCTTCTTCAGCTCGTCCCGGCGTACGCCCATGGCGCCCAGGAAGCTGTCCAGTCCGGCGTTGTTGGTGCGGAACTGTATGTACAGTCGGCTGGTCTTCCAGTTGTTGGTCTCGTAGTAGGCGATGTAGTCGGCGGGGTGCGGAACGGCCACCTGGTAGAGGCGTCGCTGCACCTTGGAGGGGAAGCCCGGGGCGAGGCCGGTCGCCGAGTACTTCGCCTCCTTGTCCTTGCCGCTGCTGCGGCTCTGGTTGGCGGAGATCACCAGGTAGCCCGCCGGGACGCCGATGAGCAGCACGATGATCAGCAGGGTGAGCACCCTGCGTTTCGCCTTGTGGCGGGGGTCCTCCACGGCCCGGCGCGGCTCGTCCGGCGGCGCGGCCTGGTGCGGCAGTGATGTGGTCATGCGGTGTCCTGGTCGCGGCGGGCCTGCGCGTACCGCTCGTAGCGCTCGTAGCGTTCCACCCGGCGCCGCTTGGCCCGCCGGAACCGGCGGGCGACCAGCCGGGCGAGGTCGGCGGCGCCCACCATGCCGGCCTCGGGGCCGAGCTGGGCGCGGGTGATGCGGGCCTCGGGGCGGTAGCCGCGGCCGGTGAGGTGGCGCTTGAAGGCGTCCCGGGCGGGGCCGATGAGCAGGTCGTCGGCGGCGCTGACGCCGCCGCCGATCACGAAGCAGGACGGGTCGAGGGCCGCCGCGAGGTTGGCGATGCCGACGCCGAGCCACTGGCCGATGTCCTGCAGCAGCTCCACGCACATGGCGTCGCCGTCGCGGGCCAGCTCGGTGATCATCGGGCCGGAGATGTCGTCGATGGCGCCCTTGACGTGCTCGATGATCCCGTAGGCCACCGGGGAGTCGGCCGCGGCCAGCTCCTTGGCCTCGCGGACGAGCGCGTTGCCGGAGCTGTACTGCTCCCAGCAGCCGCGGTTGCCGCACGGGCACCGGTGACCGCCGGGCACCACCTGCATGTGGCCGAACTCACCGGCGACGCCGTACTTGCCGCGCTTGACCTGGCCGTCCTCCAGGATGGCGCCGCCGATGCCGGTGCCGAGGGTGATCATGACCAGGTGGTCCTCGCCGCGTCCGGCACCGAAGCGCCACTCCGCCCAGGCGGCGGTGTTGGCGTCGTTGTCCACCAGGACCGGTACGGACAGGCGGCTGGCGAGGCGGTCCCGCAGGGGCTCATTGCGCCAGGACAGGTGGGGCGCGAACAGGACGCGGTTGCGGTCTGCGTCGACCCAGCCGGCGGCGCCGATGCCGACCGCGTGCACGTCGTGCCGGTCGGACAGGTCCAGCACCAGCTCGGCGATGGTGTCCTCGACGACCTTGGGGCTCTTGGACTTGTCCGGGGTCTCCGCGCGGAGCTTCTCCAGGATGTTGCCGTCGGCGTCCACCACGCCCGCCATGACCTTGGTGCCGCCGATGTCGATGCCGACCGTGGGCACGCGGGGCGCGGTCAGGTGCGAGCGGCGTTCCCTTGTCCCGACCGTGCGCAGCACGGGGGCCCGGCGGGAGCCGATGGGGGCGGTGAGGTCGCGGTAGGTGCTCATCGTTGCTCGATTCTGCCTCACCGTGGGGGCAGGTGCCGTACCGGGCGACGGACGGAGGGGGCGTGGGACCGGCGCCGGGCGCGCCCCCTCAACTCCGCTGCAGCTCATGGCGGAGAGCGTCCAGGTCGGACCCTCCCGCCATCTGCCGGGTCAGCTCGTCCAGGGTGATTTCGTCCCTTGTGTGATTGCCCACCATCGTGCCCCGCCGCAGCAGGACGAACCTGTCGCCCACCAGGTACGCGTGGTGCGGGTTGTGGGTGATCAGTACGACGCCCAGGCCCTCGTCGCGGGCCGCCGCCACGTACTTCAGCACGACGCCGGACTGCTTCACGCCCAGCGCCGCCGTCGGCTCGTCGAGGATCAGGACCTTCGCGCCGAAGTGGACGGCGCGGGCGATCGCCACGCACTGGCGCTCGCCGCCGGACAGGGTGCCGATGGGCTGGTCGACGTCGCGCAGGTCGATGCCCATGCGGAGCAGCGCCTCGCGCGTGGTGCGGCGCATGAGGTCGGTGTCCAGGCGCTTGAAGGGGCCGACGCCCTTGCGGGGCTCGGAGCCCAGGAAGAAGTTGCGCCAGACCGGCATCAGCGGAACGACCGCGAGGTCCTGGTAGACCGTGGCGATGCCCCGGTCGAGGGCCTCGCGGGGGGAGGAGAGGGTCGTCTCCTCGCCCTCGATACTCAGGGTGCCGCCGTCGTGCTTGTGCAGGCCCGCGACGATCTTGATCAGGGTGGACTTGCCGGCCCCGTTGTCGCCGAGGACGCAGGTGATCTCCCCGGGACGGACCTCCAGGGAGACGCCTTCGAGGGCGCGGACGGTGCCGTAGTGCTTGCTGACGTCGGTCAGCTCGACCAGAGAAGTCACTTGTTGGCCTCCGCACGCTTGCGGACCCAGGCGTTGAGCAGGGTCGCGAGGAGCAGCATCGCTCCGAGGAAGAACTTGAACCAGTCCGGGTTCCACTCGGCGAAGACGATGCCCTTGCTGGTCATGCCGAACAGGAGCGCGCCGACCGCCGAGCCGACGGCGCTGCCGTAGCCGCCGGTGATCAGGCAGCCGCCGATGACGGCCGCGATGATGTAGATCAGCTCGTTGCCGACGCCCTCGCCGGACTGGACGGCGTCGAAGGAGTAGAGCAGGTGCTGGCCGGAGATCCAGGCGCCGAGGGCCACGCCCATGTAGAGGCCGATCTTCGTCCGGGCGACCGGGACGCCGACCGCGCGGGCCGCGTCCTGGTTGCCGCCGGCCGCGAAGATCCAGTTGCCGGCGCGGGTGCGCAGCAGGATCCAGGAGCCGAGGGCGACCAGCGCGAGCCACCACAGGATGGTGACCTTGAAGTCGACCCCGCCGACGGTGAGGGTCGAGGCGAAGACCGCGTGGGCGCTCGGGAAGCCCTCCATGTCGGCGATGCTCTTGGTGGAGACCGTGTCGTCGATCAGCTTGGTGAAGCCGAGGTTCATGCCGGTCAGCATCAGGAAGGTGCCGAGCGTGATGATGAAGCTGGGCAGTTTCGTGCGGGTGAGCATGAAGCCGTTGAAGGCGCCGATCGCCAGGGTGACCAGCAGCGACACGCCCACACCGACCCAGGTGTTCGCCGTCATCTGGTAGCTGAACATCGACGACACGAGCGCTGACGACGTCACCAGGACGCCGGCCGACAGGTCGAACTCGCCGCCGATCATGAGCAGCGCCACGGGGACGGCCATGATGCCGATGGCCGAGGAGGCGTACAGGACCGTGCTGAGGCTGGTGGCGCGCAGGAAGCCGTCGGCGGCGAAGGCGAAGAAGACGAAGACGGCGAGCGCGCCGACCACCGAGCCCAGCTCCGGGCGGGCGAGCAGTTTCCGCAGCGGCGAGCTCCGCAGGAGTCTGTCGTCCGCCGTCTGTTCGAGGGTGGCGTTCATCGGGTGCCCCGCTCGGTGTACTCGGCCAGCGCGGCGGCCTGGTCCTTGGTGACGATCTGCGGGCCGGTGAGCACGGGCCGGCCGCCGCCGAGGACGTCGCCGTTGTACTTGTACAGCCACAGCAGGTCCACGGCCTGGTAGCCCTGGAGGTAGGGCTGCTGGTCCACGGCGAAGCCGAGGGTGCCGTCCGCCAGCTCGGCGGCGACCTTGGCGTTGAGGTCGAAGGTGTCGATCTCCGCCTTGCTGCCCGCTCCCTTCTTCGCCTGCACGGCGGTGTCGGCGTAGGGGGCGCCGAGGGTGACGACCGCGTCGACGGAGGCGTCCGCCTGGAGCTTGGCCTCGATCGCTGACTGCGTGTCGGGCATGTTGGTGCCGTTGACGTACAGCTTCCGCACGGTGCCGTGGAAGGTCTTGGCCACGCCGTCGCAGCGCTGCTCGTGGCCGACGTTGCCCTGCTCGTGCAGGACGCACAGGGCCTTCTTCTTCCCGCGCTTGTTCAGCTCCTCGCCGACGGCCTCACCGGCGACGGTCTCGTCCTGGCCGATGTGGGTGAGGGCGCCGAAGGCCTTGGACTGCTCGGACCCGGAGTTGACGGTGATGACCGGGATGCCGGCCTTCTCGGCGCGGGCGACGGCGGCCTTGAGGGCGTCGGGCTTGGCGAGGGTGACGATGATGGCGTCGACCTTCTTGTCGACCGCCGCGTCCACGAGCTGGGCCTGCTGCTGGGCCTCGTCGTCGTGCGAGTACAGGAAGTTGATGTTGTCCTTGACGGCGGCCTGCTTGGCGCCGCTCTGCACGATGTCCCAGAAGGTGTCGCCGTCTCCCGAGTGGGTGATCATCGCGAAGGTCCAGCGGGGGGTGTTCACCGCCGCCCGCCCCTGGGCCGCCGCGGCCTTGCGGGCGTCCTCCGCCCGTTTGCCGCCGGTGCTGCTGCACCCCGCCAGGGACACCGAGAGTGCCCCTGCCAGCGCGATGCCTACCCAGGTCCGAAACCGTGCCACGAGGCCGTGCCCTTCTTGCCGTGTCCGTCCGTACGCAAGGGGCCGGCGATCATCTCGGCGGCCCCGAACACTCCAGTATCGAACACGGGGAACACCCGTGACACCGCCGGGAGGCCCCTGCCCGTCACCTTGTCCGGACATTGCGACGTGACACGGGGCGGATGATCACGGCCGTCCCGGCCCGGCGTTCACCGGAGTGCGGGCCGGCGCCGCGGGCCCGCGCGCGGGCCGGCGGCTCAGGGGCGTACCAGGAGCTGGAACTCGAAGGCGTAGCGGCTCGGACGGTAGGTGTGGTCGCCGAACTCCACCGCGCGGCCGGTGTCGTCGAAGGTGGTGCGCCGCATGGTGAGCAGCGGGGCGCCCTCCGCCTCGGAGAGCCGCTCGGCCTCGGCGGCCGTGGCGCCCCGGGCGCCGATGGACTGGCGGGCGCTGTGCAGGGTGATCCCGGCGGAGCGCATCAGCCGGTACAGGCCGGTGGCCTCCAGCCGGCCGGTCTCCAGGTCGAGCAGGCCGGGCGGCAGGTGGTTGATCAGGTACGCCATCGGCTCGCCGTGCGCGAGGCGCAGCCGCTCCACGTGGTGGACGTCGCTGCCCTCGGGCACGCCGAGCGCTGCGGCGATCTCGGCGGAGGCGGGCACGACGGTGTTGACCAGGACCTTGGTCTCGGGCCGCTGCCCGGCGGCCTCCAGATCGTCGTAGAGGCTGCTCAGTTCCAGGGGGCGCTTGACCTGGCTGTGCACGACCTGGGTGCCCACGCCCCGGCGGCGGACCAGCAGGCCCTTGTCGACGAGGGACTGGATGGCCTGGCGGACCGTGGGCCGGGACAGGCCGAGCCGGGCGGCCAGCTCGATCTCGTTGCCCAGCAGGCTGCCGGGCGTGAGCCTGCCGTGCTCGATCGCGGCCTCGAGCTGCTGGGAGAGCTGGAAGTACAACGGCACCGGGGAACCGCGGTCCACACGGAGGTCGAGCGACACGGCCGGGTCCACAACTGGTTTGGGCACGGGCTCGAGCGTAGCCGCGTGCCCGGATGACGGGAAGTCGTGTAGTCCGGTTGTCCGGACATTGCGATTGACAGGGCCCGGGGTCCGCCCTCACTTTGTTTCCATGCGCATCGGGGTCATCGGTACGGGCCGCATCGGCACCATTCATGCGAACACGCTCAGCCGCAGTCGCGAGGTCGGGTCACTGATCCTGACCGACGCCAACCCGGCGCGGGCACAGGCGCTGGCGCAACGGCTTGGCGAGACGGCGGCGCCGGGGGTCGACGAGATCTTCCGGTGGGGCGTGGACGCGGTGGTGATCACCACGGCGACGGCGGCGCACGCCGAGCTGATCGGCCGGGCGGCCCGGTCCGGCCTGCCGGTCTTCTGCGAGAAACCCATAGCGCTCGACCTGCCGGGCACGCTGCACGCGCTCGCCGAGGTCGAGGCGGCGGGCACGGTGCTGCAGATGGGTTTCCAGCGGCGCTTCGACCCGGGCTACACGGGCGCCCGGGATGCGGTGCGCTCGGGCCGGCTCGGGCGGCTGCACACCGTGCGGGCGACGACCTCGGACCAGTCCCCTCCCCCGCCGGAGTGGCTGCCGCTGTCCGGCGGGCTGTTCCGGGACACCCTGATCCACGACTTCGACGTGCTGCGCTGGGTGACTGGCCGCGAGGTGACCGACGTGTACGCGGCCGGCTCGGACGCCGGGCCGCCGATGTTCCGCCAGGCCGGGGACGTCAGCACGGGCGGGGCCCTGCTCACCCTGGACGACGGCACGCTGGCCACGGCGACGGCGACCCGGCTGAACGGCGCGGGGTACGACGTCCGGATGGAGCTGGCCGGGGAGCGGGACACGGTCGTGGTGGGCCTGGACGACCGTACGCCGGTCGCGTCCACCGAGCCGACCGGGCCGCCGGCCGCGTCCAGGCCCTGGACCGGGTTCCTGGAGCGGTTCGGGCCGGCCTACGAGGCCGAACTGTGCGCCTTCGTCGAGGTGCTGCGCGGTGAGCGGCCCAACCCGTGCGACGGCCAGGAAGCCCTGCAGGCGCTACGGATCGCGGAGGCCTGCGAGGTGTCCCGGCGCGAGCGCCGCCCGGTGCGGCTGCTGGAGATCCAGGACCGGGTCCAGCCGTCGTACGGCTGAACCCGGGCCGCTCACGCGCGGTTCACCAGCGCACGGGCAGGCCGCGCATCCCCCGCATCAGCATGCCCGGCAGCCACTCTCCCGGGGAACCGTCGAGGGCTAGACCGGGGGCGCGCTCCAGGAGGGTGCCGATGGCGATCCGGCCCTCCAGACGGGCCAGGGGCGCGCCCAGGCAGTAGTGGACGCCGTGGCCGAAGGCGAGGTGGCCGCGGGCGTCGCGGCGGATGTCGAACCGGTCCGGGCCGGCGAAGCGGTCGCCGTCGCGGCCGGCGGCGGTGAGTCCGATCATCACCGACTGGCCCTTCTCGATCACCGTGCCGGCGATCTCCAGGGATTCGGCGGCGTACCGGTACGTGCCGGTCTCCACCGGGCCCTCGTAGCGCAGCATCTCCTCGACGGCGCCGTCCAGGAGGCCCATGTCGGCGCGCAGGGCGGCGAGTTGGCCGGGGTGGGTGAGGAGGGCGTGGACGCCGTTGCCGATGAGGTTGACGGTGGTCTCGTGGCCGGCGATGAGCAGCAGATAGGCCATGCCGCTCAGTTCGCGTGAGGAGAGCCGGTCGCCGTCCTCGGCGGTGGTGCGGATCAGGTCGCTGAGCAGGTCGTCGGTGGGGCCGGCGCAGCGCTTGTCCTCGATCAGGTCCCGGAGGTACCGGGCGAGGGCGACGACCGCGTCGTACTCCGTGTCGGCGCTGGTCGGTGCGACGACTTCGGTGGAGATCCGGCGGAACTCCGCGCGGTCCATGTCCGGGACGCCGAGGAGTTCGCAGATGACGGTGAGGGGCAGCGGGTAGGCGAGCGCCTCGATGAGGTCGGCGCTGCCGCGCGGCAGCATCTCGTCCAGCAGGTCGTCGGTGATCCGCTGGATCCGGGGGCGCAGCCGCTCCACCCGGCGCATGGTGAACGCGCGCGTGACCAGGGAGCGCAGCCGGGTGTGCTGGGGCGGGTCGGTGACCAGCAGGTACTTGCCGATCTTCTCCTCGTCCAGCATGGGCGAGCCGATCCGGGCGGTGTCCTTGGCCAGCCGGGGGTCGGCGAGGGCGGCCCGCGCCTCCTCGTACCCGACGACCAGCCAGGTCAGCTGGCCCGTGTCCGCCCCGCCGAGCCGTACCCGGTGCACGGGACCCTGCTCGCGCAACTTCGCGTAGTACGGATGCGGGTCCGTGCGGAACGCGTCCCCGAACTCCCTGAGATCGATCACCGGTTGCCTGTCCATCGCTCCCCTTCCGGACTCCCCCGAGGCGCACCGGGGACGTCCCCCGGTGCGGTGTGTGCAAGGTGCCAACGCGCGGGACGGGCGCTCAGTGCCCGTCGTCGTCGAGAAGTCCCGCGTCGTACGCCGGCAGGGCTGTCCGGATCTGGCTGCCGAGGCCGAGCTCGGCGAAGAGGCGTCAACTCGCGCAAATTTCACGTGACTTCACGGGAAACTCCGCAGGTTTGTCATTGACATGCCTGGCTCTACGCGCGTCATCATGAAGGCATGCGATTCCCCCCACGCGCATCTCGTATCACCGTCGCCGCCGCCGCGCTGTCCGCCCTCCTCGTGGGTGGCACCGTCTCCGCCACCACGGCGGACGCGGCGGCCGCCTCGGTCGGCAGCATCTGTTACGGCGACCTCCCCTCACAGGCCCACGACACGCTCGGCCTGATCGACAAGGGCGGGCCGTTCCCCTACTCGCAGGACGGAACCGTCTTCCAGAACCGGGAGAACGTGCTGCCGAGTCAGCAGAGCGGCTACTACCACGAGTACACCGTCATCACGCCGGGCTCCCCCACGCGCGGCGCACGCCGGATCGTCACCGGCGAGGAGAAGCAGGAGGACTACTACACCTCCGACCACTACGCCACGTTCGACCTCGTCGACTTCGGCTGCTAGGCCGCACCTCCCTCGCCCGTACGGCGACGGCCTTGTACGGCTCGTCGTTCAGGGCCGTGAGCCGCACCGTGTCCGGCGTCGCCCGGTCCCGCTCGCGCATGATCTCCTGCGAGGCGCGCAGGATCGGCGCGGCGCCGGGGCCGCCGTGCACGACGACGGGGGCCGGGTGGCCGCCGCAGGGCCTGCCGGTCATCCGGTGCCAGGTGGAGGCCGCGCGGCACGTGGTCGCGGAAGGGCACCCGTCCTTGGTGCGGGACACCTTGGCCGTCGCCGGCATGGCGCCCATGTCCAGCGCCCGGGTCGGGACCAGGCGCTCAGGGGTGCCCCAAAGCGCTCTGGCCGCCCACCACTTCGGGGCGGTACCGGCCGGCCAGGTGGTCCCGCAGGGTCCCGCCGATCACCTCGACGACCCGCGCGCCCTGACTCTCCAGGTAGAAGTGGCCGCCCTGGAAGAGGCGGACGGAGCCGCCGGCGGTCGTGTGCCCGTGCCAGGCGCGCGCCTCCTCCTCGGTGGTCCGGGGGTCGTCGGTGGCTGCCATGACCACGATCGGGGCATCGATGCGGGCGTCCGCTTCCGGGCGGTAACTCTCGATGGCGCGATAGTCGTTGCGGAGCGGGGGCAGCACCAGCTCCAGCAGGTCCGGCTCCGTGAGCACCCGGGCGTCCGTGCCGCCCATGGCGCGCAGTTCGGCGACGAGAGCGGCGTCGCCGCGCCGGTGCACGCCGTCGTCGTGGACCCGGCTGGGGGCTCGGCCGCCGGAGGCGAACAGCAGCGCGGGGGCCGGGTGGCCGTCGCGTTCGAGCCGGCGCGCGACCTCGAAGGCGACGACCGAGCCCATGCTGTGCCCGAAGAACGCGACCGGTCCGCGCATGTGCGGTTCGATCACCGTGTGGATCGCGTCGGCCAAGGCGTCGAGGCTGGGCACCAGCGGCTCGCCGTAGCGGTCCTGGCGCCCCGGGTACTGCACGGCCAGGATGTCGAACTCGGGTGTCAGTGCCTTGGACATCGGGTGGTAGTAGCTGGCCGAGCCGCCGGCGTGCGGGAAGCAGAACAGCGTGGCCCGCGGGGCGTGCGCCGGATGGTAGCGGCGGAACCAGAGGTTCTGCGCGGACATCGTCACGTACTCACCTTTCGGGAAGGGCCGTGGAAGAGGCCCAGTCGTCGGCGAAACCGCGCGCGATCGCCCGCGCCGTCCGCCCGAGGTCCGAGCCGGCAGGCGGCGAGCAGCAGTCCGGGCGTGGCCAGGGTGTTGCTCAATTCGTCCTCCGGGGCGGGGAGACGGGTCGCGTCGAGGACTGCGGCGTCCTCGTACCGCACCTCGACGTCAGGATAGGACAGCGGCACGGCGACCGGCTCGGGGTTCATCCGCGCCAGGCCCTCGGCCGCGATCGGGGCGCCCGAGAGGGCCACGCACACGTCGGCGCCGGCCGGGGCGGTACCCAGCGGGCCGGGCAGCGCGCCTGAGTTGGTCGTGGACCCGGCAGTCATGCGGACTTCGTTGACGGTCCTGACGCGGTTCGGTCCGGCTTGGCGCGGCCTGACCTAGACTCAGCGTGCCCGCGGTCCCATCGACCACGATTCCAACCGACCACGTTTCGGCCGGACTTCGATTCGGCCGACCATTCCCGCCGAACCCCTTCACTCGGACAATTCACACCATCCTGCGGAGAGGCATCATGAGCGTGAACCCATTCGACGACGAGTCCGGCCGGTTCTTCGTGCTCGTCAACGACGAGGAACAGTATTCGCTGTGGCCGGCGTTCGCCGAGATTCCCAAGGGCTGGCGGGTCGTGTTCGGCGAGGAGGTCCGGGCCGAATGCCTGGACTTCGTCGAGAAGAACTGGACGGACATGCGCCCCAAGAGCCTGCGGGTGGCCATGGCGGCCGACAGCGGCGGCGCCGTCGTCTGACCGCCCGGTCGCCGGGGGCCCGGGTCGCCTCATCCGGCCCGGACCGGGCCTCCGTCGGCCGCGGCCCCGGTTCCCCCGCAGCGGCCGACCTCGGGGCACGGCTGGTCGATGACGCCGCCGGCGAGGGACCGCTCGTCCGCCGATCCCGTGGCGCTCAGCGCACGCACGCCGTCCCGGACGGCGCCGTCGAGGAACTCGTCCAGCAGCCGGGTCCTGCCGCTCGCCACTCCCCCGCTGACCGGGATCAGCCGGCCCGGACCCGTGCGGCCCTCGGCCAGTCGCTCCCGCAGGAACGCGAGCGCCCCTTCCGGTTCCGTCACCGTGGTCCCGGTCGAGGGAACGCGCGTCGCGCTGTCACTGCCCGTCTTTCCGTACACCCTGGAACCCCGTCGCTCCTCCGGGAAACCCCCGATTCCCCGCGCCCGATGAGGGGATGACGCCAATGGACGGCCGACGTTCCCGGATCGGCCGGCGGCTGGCAACTTCCGCACCTGACCGCTCCGTTGGCGGGGGTTGCGCGCCCGTCGGAGGGCCGAGGGCGGCAACGGGCGGCGCGCGGGACGTCAGTCCGCCGCCCGGCGGCCCCAGGCGGTTCCGCCGAGCACCAGTACGCCACCGACGACGCCGAGCGTCCCCAGCCGTTCCCCGCCGAGGGCGATGCCGGCCGCCGCGGCCCACAGCGGCTCGGTGCCCAGCAGGAGGCTGACCCGGGACGGCGAGCTGCGGCGGACCGCCCACATCTGCACGAAGAACGCGAACAGCGTGCACAGGGCCGAGAGGAAGAGCAGACCGGCCCACTCGCGCCGGCCGAAGCCGGCCGCGGCCTCCCATGGTGCCGGGCCGCCGGCCCCGGCGGACAGGGCCGCGAAGACGACGACCGCGGTACCGAGCTGGACGGTGGTGAGCGGAAGGGCGCCGGCGCCGCGGACGGAGCGGAGCCGGGACATGACGAGGACGTGCAGGGTGCGGACGAGCGCGGCGAGCAGCATCAGCAGGTCGCCCTGGGACGGCCGGGTGAAGCCGCCGCCCTGGGTGAGCAGTACGACGCCGAGCACCGACAGGGCCGCGGCGCCGAGGAAGGCGGCGGTGGGCCGGGTGCGGGTGACCGCGGCCTCGGCGAGCGGGGTGAAGATCATGGTGAGGCTGATGATCAGACCGGCATTGGTCGCCGAGGTGTGCACGACCCCGTACGTCTCCAGCAGGAAGACGCCGCTGAGGATCAGCCCGAGCAGGGCCGCTCCACGCCACTGGGCGCCGGTCAGGGCGCGCAGGGAGCGCAGTCCGGCGGCACCGAGCACGGGCAGGACCACCGCGAACCGCAGCACGAGGACGGCGAGCACCGTGCGGGCGGTGGTGATGTCCTTCGCGGCGAGGTAGCTGGCGCCCCAGCACACCGCGACGAGCAGCACGGGCAGGTCGGTGTGCCAGGCGCGGCGGGGCGCGAGGGCGCCGGGTACGGCGATCGACGACATCGGGGCGGCTCTCCCGGTCTTCCGAGGGGGTGCGCAGACGTCGGCGGCTCGCACGGGGCGCGATCACCGTACCGGCGGGACGATCTTCGGGCCAGGCCCCTGCCGCCGGGGTGCCCCCTGGCCTCCCGGGGCGGTCAGAACGACCCGTACTCGGGGCTGCCCAGCAGGTCGTAGCTCTGGATGGAGACGCCCGAGGAGGTGACGCGGCCTCCGGTGTGCCCGAAGCGGGTGGGGACGGCGCCCTCCGTGAAGAGCCGGCGGCCGGCGCCGAGGACGACCGGGAAGGTCAGCAGGTGCAGGGTGTCGACCAGCCGCAGGTCCAGCAGGGAGCGGACCAGGGCCCCGCTGCCGTGGATCTGGAGTTCGCCGTCGGTGCGCTCCTTCAAGGCGGCCACCTCCTTGGCGAGGTCGCCGGAGACGACGGTGGTACCCGACCACTCGGGTGCCTGGAGGGTGGCGGAGACGACGTACTTGGGCAGGGCGTTGAGCGGGCCCGCGACCGGGTCGGCGGGGTCGGTCTTCCTGGGCCAGTAGGAGGCGAAGATCTCGTACGTGCGGCGGCCGAGCAGAAAGGCTCCGGCCCGGTCGAAGGACTCGGTGACGAACCGGCCGAAGTCGTCGTCGCCGTACGGGAAGCTCCAGCCGCCCTGGCCGAAGCCGCCGCTGGTGTCCTCCTGGGGGCCGCCGGGCGCCTGGTACACGCCGTCGAGGCTGACGAAGACGGTGGAGACGAGCTTGCCCATGACGGGTGCCTTCTTCCGGGTGCGGGGGCTGTTGTCATGAGGTCGGACCCCGCCCGCACCCGGAACTCATCGGTTCAGCCGGTGTGGGTCGAGAACAGTCCACCGGTCGGGCCCTGCTTGTCGCCGCCCTGGGCCTTCTTCAGGGCGTTGGCGAGGCTCTCGATGGTGAGGGACTGGAGGATCACCCGGCCGTTGCCCTCCAGGGTGGCCAGGGACAGGCCCTCGCCGCCGAACACGGCGTTCATGATGCCCTGCCGGTTCAGTCCGCCGACGCGCTGGACGCCGTACTGGATGCCCTCCTCGAAGGCGACGACGCAGCCGGTGTCGACCTCGACGCGGCCGCCGAAGTCCGCCGGGTTCAGGTCGATGAAGTTGCCCGCTCCGGCGATGATCACCGTGCCGTGCCCGGTGAACTTCTCCAGGACGAAGCCCTCGCCGCCGCTCATGCCGGTGCGGCCGCCCTGGAAGGCGATGCCGAAGTCGACGCTGGACTCGGCGGCCACGAAGGCGTCCTTCTCGGCGAACCACGCGCGCGTGCCGTCCAGCTCCAGGGCGCGCATCTCGCCGGGCAGCACGCCCGCGAAGCCGACGGTGCCGTCACCGCCCTGGGAGGTGAAGTACTGGAAGGCCAGGGACTCGCCGGCCATCATGCGCTGGCCGACCTGCATGGCGGTGCCCATGGCCTGGCGCAGCATGCCGCCCATGCCGCCGGAGCCGTTCTGCTGCCGGCCGCCGTTGCCCGACGGGCCGGACAGCCGGGTCTCCATGGTCACGTTCGTCGTCTTGAACAGGAACTTCCCGGCCTCGCAGTACACGGTCTGGCCGGGGCGCAGCTTGACGACCGCCATCTGCATGGCGTTGCCGACGATCTCTTGCTGAAGGGTCACGCGGGGAGAACGCGGGAGGTGGAGCGAAGAGTTCCGGGTGTGACGAGGTCGATGTCCGTACACCGCCGGTGAACGGTGCCCGTGACGGCTGGGATGGACGCATGACGACGACGAACGGATCTCTCGGCGGCAAGGTGGCCCTGGTGACCGGCGGCAGCCGGGGCATCGGGGCGGCGGTCGCGCTGCGGCTCGCCCGCGCGGGCGCGGATGTGGCGGTGACCTATGTGAACGGCAAGGAGGCGGCGGACGGCGTGGTGCGCGCCGTGGAGGCGCTGGGGCGCCGGGCGGTGGCGCTGCGCGCGGACTCCGCCGACCCGCGGGAGGCGGCGGCCGCGGTGGGCCGGGCGGCGGAGGCGTACGGCGGTCTCGACGTGCTGGTGAACAACGTGGGCGTGGGTCTGCTGGGCCCGCTGGACACGCTGACCCCGGAGGACGTCGACCGGGTGCTGGCGGTGAACGTGCGCGGGGTGTTCCTGGCGTCGCAGGCGGCCGCCGCGGTGATGGCGGACGGCGGGCGCATCGTCACCGTCGGCACGTGCATGACGCAGCGGGTGCCTGGGGCCGGCGGGACGCTGTACGCGATGAGCAAGTCGGCCCTGGTGGGGCTGACCCGGGCCCTGGCCCGCGAGCTGGGCGGGCGCGGGATCACCGCGAACATCGTCCATCCGGGGCCGACGGACACGGACATGAACCCGGCGGACGGCCCGTACGCGGCGGCGCAGGCGGCGATGACCGCGCTGGGCCGCTTCGGGACGGCCGACGAGGTGGCGGCGACGGTGGCCCATCTGGCGGGCCCGGACGCGGACTACGTCACCGGCGCGGAGTTCTCCGTGGACGGCGGGCACGCGGCCTGAGGCGGCGCGCGGGGCGCACCGGTGCGGTACCCGTGCGGTACCCGCCGGTGCGCCCCCCACGCGCGCGTGCCGCTCAGCCTGCCGCCGCTGCCGGCGCGGGCCGCTGAGCCCGCCGCCGCTGCCCGCGGTGGCACTGGATGCGCGCCCGTGACTGCGGGTACGCGCGCGCGTGGCGACGCGGCGCCCGGTCAGCCGCCGAGTTCCCGGTAGTGGGTGGCGAGGGCGGTGGCGCCCTCCTCGGTCGGGGTGCCGAAGACGCGGAGGCGGGAGATCCCGCCGTCGGGGTAGATGTCCACGCGCGCGTGGGTGCCGACGGCCGGCTCCGGGAGGACGAAGCGGTGGTCGGTGTCGGGCTGGAGGCGGGTGCGGGGCAGGATCTCCCGCCAGTCGCCGTCCTCGCCGTCCCGGACGGACACCGACGCCCAGCCCGCGCTGTTGCCCTTCAGGTACGCCGTGTCGATCTCGACGGCGCGGATCCGCGCCTGGGCGGCCAGCCGGTAGCGGATCCAGTCGTGGCCCCGGTCGCGGCGGCGGCGTGTCTCCCAGCCGTCGTCCATCTTGCGGGAGCGTCCGGGCTGGATGGTGTTGGTGGCCGGGGAGTAGAAGAGGTCGGAGGCGTCCTCGACCCGGCCGCCGTTCTCCAGCGCGACCACGTCGAAGGTGCCGAGCGCCTCGAGCCACCGCGGGTCCGGAACGACCTCGCCGTACACGCGCAGGCGCGCGATGCCGCCGTCGGGGTGCTGGTTGACCCGCAGGTGCGTGAAGCGCTGCTCGGCGGAGACGGCGAAGCCGTTGGCCGCGTGGCCGCCGACCTGGGTGCGCGGGACGAGCGTCGTCCACTTCACGTCGCCGCCCAGCAACTGCTCCGGGGACGGCGACCCGGGCACCGAGGTGCCCTCCACCGAGACGGCCTGCGGGTAGTTGCCGCGGAAGTGGGCGGTGTCGACCACGATCCCGCGGATCACGCCGGGCGCGCCGAGCCGGACCAGCGCCCAGTCGTGGTCCTCGTCCGTCGGCCAGGGGTGCCGGGCGGAGGCGCCACGCCGGCGCCGCGTCTCCCAGCCGTCCATGATCTTGCCCTTGTGCCCGAAGTGCTCGGGGTCGAACTCGGCCCGCTCGGGCACCAGCAGGTTCTCCCGCTGGGCGAAGAACTCGTCGTTGGCGGCGATGACACCGGCGCCGAGCCGCCGGTCGGCGAGG
Source organism: Streptomyces sp. NPDC047869 (assembly GCF_040704065.1). Classification (NCBI taxonomy): domain Bacteria; kingdom Bacillati; phylum Actinomycetota; class Actinomycetes; order Kitasatosporales; family Streptomycetaceae; genus Streptomyces; species Streptomyces sp. NPDC047869. The sequence continues at coordinate 214,686 of NZ_JBEYRK010000009.1, read as the reverse complement.
TTGGCGTACTGGGTGAAGGGGAAGTCCGCGGTGCGGTAGTCCGCGTAGGGGTCGCCTCCTCCGTAGGGGTTCGCGTCGCCGGTGAAGCTCGCAATCGCCGTCACTGTGATCAGGGTTTCCTTTCGGTGGTGGGCCGCCGCGGTCGCGGGGGCCGGGGCATCAGGGGGTACGGGTCAGCAGTCGGCCCTTCGGTTCGGTGAACTCGCCGTCGGCGGCGATGCGTTCGCCGCGCAGCCAGGTGGACTTCACCACGCCGTGCAGGGTGCGTCCGGCGTAGGCGGTGACCCGGTTGCGGTGCTGCAGACCGGCCGGATCGACGGTGAAGGTCTCGTCGGGGGCGAGCACGGCGAAGTCGGCGTCGCGGCCGGCCTCGATGGCGCCCTTGCGGGTCAGGCCGGCCAGGGCGGCCGTCCGGGTGGACATCCAGCGGACGACGTCCTCCGGGCCGTGCCCGCGCCGGCGGGCCTCGGTCCACACGGCGGGCAGGCTCAGCTGGAGGCCGGAGATGCCGCCCCAGGCGGTGGCGAAGTCGGCCGTCTTCAGGTCGGCGGTGGAGGGCGAGTGGTCGGTGACGACGCAGTCGATGGTGCCGTCGGCGAGGGCCTGCCAGAGCAGGTCCTGGTTGGCGGCCTCGCGGATGGGCGGGCAGCACTTGAACTCGCTGGCGCCGTCCGGGACCTCCTCCGCGGTCAGGGTGAGGTAGTGCGGGCAGGTCTCCACCGTGAGGCGCACGCCCTCGGCGCGGGCGGCGGCGATCAGCGGGAGCGCGTCGCCGGAGGAGAGGTGAAGCACGTGCACGCGCGCGTCGAGGCGTTTCGCCTGCGCGATGAGGGCGGCGACGGCCGAGTCCTCGGCGTCGCGCGGGCGGGAGGCGAGGAAGTCCGCGTACCGGGGGCCGCCGTGCTGCGGGGCGGCGGCCAGCCGGTGCGGGTCCTCGGCGTGCACGATCAGCAGGCCGTCGAAGCCGGCGATCTCGCCCAGGGCGCGGGCGAGCCCCTCCTGGTCGAGGTGCGGGAACTCGTCGACGCCGGACGGGGAGAGGAACGCCTTGAAGCCGAAGACGCCGGCGTCGTGCAGCGGGCGCAGGTCCTTCACGTTGCCGGGCAGGGCGCCGCCCCAGAAGCCGACGTCGATGTGCGCCTTGTCGGCCGCGACCTCCTGCTTGACCCGCAGGTTCGCGACCGTCGTGGTCGGCGGCAGGGAGTTGAGGGGCATGTCGACGAGCGTGGTGATGCCGCCGGCCGCGGCGGCACGCGTCGCCGTCCAGAAGCCCTCCCACTCCGTGCGGCCGGGGTCGTTGACGTGCACGTGGGTGTCGACCAGGCCGGGCAGCAGCACGTGGTCGCCGAGATCCTCCAGGCGGGCCGCGGCCGGTACTTCGGCGTCGTACGGCAGTACGGCCGTGATGGTGCCGGCGGACACGGTGACCGTGGCGGCCCGCGTCCCCTCCGGTGTGATGACGCGCGTCGAGCGCAGCACCAGTTCAGCGTCGGACACCCGGACCCCTCTCTCTGCCGCCGTTCACGCCCAGGAAACGGGATTTACATCCACGTAACGGACTTCAACGTTCTGTTGAAGGAGTCTTCACTCCCGCCCTCCCGCCGTCAAGGGGCACACTTCTGGACAGCGTCGCGGGGTCAGTAGCTCTGGACGTTTCCACAAAGCGGAATTAGAATTCCGTTGAGCAGAACGTAGCTACGTACAAGCAGGGAGTCAACCGGCCGCCGGGTAGGCTTCTGCCCTCCCCGCCAGCCCCGAAAGGAACGTGCCGTGCCGACGTCCAGCGCCAGCACCACCGACTCCGCCAAGTCCTCCGCCGGCGGCGGGGTCCAGTCCCTGGAGCGTGCCTTCGATCTGCTGGAGCGGATGGCGGACGCGGGCGGCGAGGTCGGCCTGAGCGAGTTGTCCGCGACCAGCGGGCTGCCGCTGCCCACCATCCACCGGCTGATGCGCACCCTGGTGGCCTGCGGCTACGTACGCCAGCAGCCGAACCGCCGGTACGCGCTCGGCCCGCGGCTGATCCGGCTCGGCGAGTCCGCCTCCCGGCTGCTCGGCACCTGGGCGCGGCCCTACCTCGCCCGGCTGGTGGAGGAGACCGGCGAGACGGCGAACATGGCCCTGCTGGACGGCGACGAGATCGTCTACGTCGCCCAGGTGCCGTCGAAGCACTCGATGCGGATGTTCACCGAGGTGGGGCGCCGCGTGCTGCCGCACTCCACCGGGGTCGGCAAGGCCCTGCTGGCCGGCGTCCCCGACGACGAGGTCCGCGCCCTGCTCTCCCGCACCGGCATGCCGGCCGCGACGGAGAAGACCATCACCACGCCCGACGGTTTCCTGGCGGCGCTGGAAGAGGTGCGCCGGCAGGGGTACGCGGTGGACGACAACGAGCAGGAGATCGGCGTCCGGTGCCTCGCGGTGCCCGTGCCCGACTCCCCCACGGCGGCCGCGATCTCCATCTCCGGACCGGCCGGCCGGGTCACCGAGGCCGCGACCGAGAAGATCGTGCCGGTACTCCAGGGCATCGCGGTGGAACTGTCCGAGGCCCTGGCGAGTTCCGGGGCCTGAGCCTCCCGCCCCGTACGGTCCGGGTGCCGGCCACCAGCAGCCGGCACCCGGCGTCGAGGGCGTCGTGGACGGCCGGGGGGGGCTCACCTCCCCGGCGGTTCACCGAACAGGTCCACCGCCGCCCGGACCTCCGTCAGACCGCGCGCCAGCGCGCTGACCGAGCCGATCGCGCCCGCGATCAGTAACAGGGAGCGGCGCAGGCGGGGCGTCTCCGGGATGCCGCCGGCGGCCATCGCCGCGAGTGCGGCCAGCTCGTCCTCGGCTATCCCCCGGTCATGGAAGTCCGCCGGGTGCGCGGCGAGTTCGCGGCGCAGCCGGGACACCGCGGTCCGCAGTTCCGCCACTCTCACGTCCTCGTCGCCGCCGGTCACCGGCCTCTGCTCCAAGCTCCGCGACACAGCCCTCCCCCTCACACGCCGTCGTGCGCGGGTCAGTAAACGCCACGCCGTCCGTGAGCGCCACCACGCGGACCGAAATTCAGCCCAAGGGGCCCGGCCGGCGCGGCCCGCGTCGGGTATGCAGGACGCATGAAGGACAACCGGGACGGACACGAGGAGCAGATCGCCGGGCTGCTGCTGGCCGCGGGCGGCGGCAGACGGCTCGGCGGGCGGCCCAAGGCGCTGCTGGAACACCGGGGGCGGCCCCTGGTCGAACACGCGGTCGGAGTGCTGCGCGCGGCCGGGTGCGGACGGATCCATGTGGTCCTCGGCGCGGCGGCGGACGACGTCCTGGACCGGGCGGACCTGAGCGGCTGCGTCACGGTCCGCAACCCCGACTGGGCCGAGGGCATGGGCTCGTCGCTGCGCACCGGACTCCGCTCACTCTCCGGTACGGGGGTGACGGCGGCCCTGGTGAGCCTGGTCGACCAGCCGGGCATCGGGCCGGCCGCGGCGGCCCGGGTGCTCGCCGCGTACGAGGACGAGAACTCGCTGGTCTCGGCATCCTACGACGGCTTGCGCGGGCATCCTGTGCTGTTCGGCGCGGCGCACTGGGCGGACATAGCGGCGTCCGCCACCGGCGACCGCGGGGCCCGCGCCTACCTGCGGGAGCACGCGGCGGCGCTCCGGCTGGTGGAGTGCGCGGACGTGGCCGAGCCGTACGACATCGACACCGAGGCGGACCTGAGCCACCTTGAGTGAACGGGGTGGCACCGAGCGCCACCTTGCCTCGACCCGGAGATTCTCGACATCAACAAACCATTGAAGTTCCACAATGAGGAAACTACTATCCACTGTTCAGAAGCGCCCGATCGCGCAGCGGGCGCGAATCGTCCATTTCGTGCCACTTGGCACCCGGTGCCACCGCTGAAGGAAGTGACAGCTCATGTCCGCACCAGCGCCGTCTCCGCTGGCCATCGTCGACGCCGAGCCCCTGCCCCGGCAGGAGGAGATCCTCACCGAGGCGGCGCTCGCCTTCGTGGCGGAGCTGCACCGGCGGTTCACCCCGCGCCGTGACGAACTCCTCGCCCGCCGCGCGGAGCGCCGCGCCGAGATCGCCCGCACCTCGACCCTGGACTTCCTCCCGGAGACGGCGGCCGTCCGCGCGGACGACTCCTGGAAGGTCGCCCCGGCCCCGGCCGCGCTGAACGACCGGCGCGTGGAGATCACCGGCCCCACCGACCGGAAGATGACCATCAACGCGCTCAACTCGGGCGCGAAGGTCTGGCTCGCCGACTTCGAGGACGCCTCCGCGCCCACCTGGGAGAACGTGGTCCTCGGCCAGGTCAACCTGGTCGACGCCTACACCCGGAACATCGACTTCACGGACCCCGGATCCGGCAAGTCCTACGCCCTGCGCCCCGACGGGGAACTGGCCACGGTCGTCATGCGCCCGCGCGGCTGGCACCTGAACGAGCGTCACCTCGTCGACGCCGAGGGCAGGCCGGTGCCCGGCGCGCTGGTCGACTTCGGCCTGTACTTCTTCCACAACGCCCAGCGGCTGCTGGACCTGGGCAAGGGCCCGTACTTCTACCTGCCGAAGACCGAGTCGCACCTCGAAGCACGCCTGTGGAACGACGTGTTCGTCTTCGCGCAGGAGTACGTGGGTGTCCCGCAGGGCAGCGTCCGCGCCACGGTCCTGATCGAGACGATCACGGCGGCGTACGAGATGGAGGAGATCCTCTACGAACTGCGCGACCACGCCTCCGGGCTGAACGCGGGCCGCTGGGACTACCTCTTCTCCATCGTGAAGAACTTCCGCGACGGCGGCCCGAAGTTCGTCCTGCCGGACCGCAACGCGGTGACGATGACCGCGCCGTTCATGCGGGCGTACACCGAACTCCTCGTCCGCACCTGCCACAAGCGCGGCGCGCACGCGATCGGCGGCATGGCTGCGTTCATCCCCTCCCGGCGCGACGAGGAGGTCAACAAGGTCGCCTTCGAGAAGGTCAAGGCGGACAAGGACCGCGAGGCCGGCGACGGTTTCGACGGCTCCTGGGTCGCCCACCCCGACCTGGTCCCGATCGCCATGGAGTCCTTCGACAAGGTGCTCGGCGACAAGCCGAACCAGAAGGACCGGCTGCGCGAGGACGTCCACGTCGAGGCGGCCGACCTGATCGCCGTCGACTCGCTGGACGCCAGGCCGACGTACCCCGGTCTCGTCAACGCCGTCCAGGTCGGCATCCGTTACATCGAGGCCTGGCTGCACGGGCTCGGCGCGGTCGCCATCTTCAACCTGATGGAGGACGCGGCCACCGCGGAGATCTCCCGCTCGCAGATCTGGCAGTGGATCAACGCGGGCGTCGAGTTCGAGAACGGAGAGAAGGCCACCCCGGAACTGGCCCGCAAGGTCGCCGCGGAGGAACTGGCCGCCGTCCGCGCGGAGATCGGCGAGGAGGCCTTCGCGGCCGGTCACTGGCAGCAGGCGCACGACCTGCTGCTCCAGGTCTCCCTCGACGAGGACTACGCCGACTTCCTGACCCTGCCGGCGTACGAGCGGCTGACGGGCTGACGGGGGCCGGCCGCCCCGGTGGCCCCGGCGACTTGCCGGGGCCACCGGTCAGCCGAAGTGCGCCGCCCCGTCCTGCTCCACTCCCGGCCTGCCGTGCAGGTCGGGCACGTGCTTGAGCCAGTCGGGGCGGCCCGCTTGCGTCCTTGCCGCGCGGGCGGTGTCCTCGGCCGCCAGTTCCGCCCGGCTCGGGAAGTCGGTCGGCAGCCAGTCGGCCGACAGCCGCACCCGCTGCAGGAGGTAGTCGACATAGGCGGCCCGGACGTCGTCGGGGGCCGCGAAGCCCGCGTCCTCGGCCAGCCAGGCGTCCGGCACCTCGGCGACGATCCCGCGCAGCAGTTCCTCGGTCACCCGCGGCGCCAGTTCCGCGTCGGCGGCCCGGACGTCGGGGCCGTACTGGCCGAGGGCATGGTGACGGAAGTCGTACCGCTTGCCCGGCGTGGTGGTGTCCCAGCGGTGGTGGAAGACGAGGGCGGCTCCGTGGTCGATGAGCCACAGGCGCGGCGGCACGACGCCGAGGGTGGGCCACACCATCAGGTTGGAGCTGTGCACCGTCCGGTCCACGTTGACGGTCAGCGCGTCCAGCCAGACGATCCGGCCCGCCTCCAGCGGGTCCACGGCGAAGGACCTGGCGATCTCCGGGGTGAAGTCGGCGGCGCCCGGCAGATAGTCCATGCCGAGGTTGACGCCCACGCTGGCACCGTGCAGCTCCCGGACCTCCTGGTGCGGCTCGTCGGTGGCGATCGCCGGGTCGAAGTGGACGAGGACCAGTTCGGGGAAGCGCAGACCCAGCGCCCGCGCGAGTTCCCCGACGATCACCTCGGCGACCAGCGCCTTGTGCCCCTGCGCGGAGCCGGTGAACTTCACGACGTACATGCCGAGGTCGTCGGCCTCGACGACACCGGGGACGGAGCCACCGGAGTGCAGGGGTGCCACGTAGCGGGTCGCGGTGACCTGTCTCATCACTTGTCAGGACCTAACCGGTTGTCTGCCTTCCCCTGCATGGTAACCAAGGGTGACAGCCGGGGAGGGAGGCCCGAGCCGGATCGCCGGCGTCACCACGGACCGGCGCCACGGCGGAGGAACGTGCCACGCCGCCGGGCAACGGACGTACCGTCGCCCGGCGGCGTGAACCTTGCGGCGCGGACCTCAGCCCGGCTCGCGGGCTAGCCGAGCCTCTTGAAGGCCGCCTCTCCCCGTCCCCAGAGGCCGAGGTCGCTCAGCGGGCACTCGGGGAACTCGCCCCGCAGCACCCGGGTGAGGAACTCGGCCATCCCGCAGTTGTAGCGGGTGAACCGGATCTCGCCGCGGTTGAACACCAGGACGGGCCAGGCGGCCGGATCCTCCCCGGAGGCGTCCCAGCACATCAGGTCGGCGCTGGAGTCGGCCCCCCAGGCGATCAGCCGGGGGGAAGTCCCCTCCAGTTCCGGGGCCTTGTACGCGTCGGCCCAGGTGTCCTCGGCGTTCCCCGTCTCCTCGACCATGCCGTCCCAGCCCGCTTCCTGCAGCGGTGCCAGCGGCTGCGGCGCGAGGACCACCAGGAAGTCCTGGACGACCCCGGCGCCGTACACCTCCATGAACCGCGTGTAGTCGGGCGGGAACGGCCGGCCCCACGACTGCGCCATCCGGTCCCAGTCGACGGCCCTGCCGCCGTCCTCGGGGGGTGGCATCAGCCGCAGCAGGGCGTCCACGTCGGCTGCCGCGCTCATCGGTTCTCCTCTCCGCGTGCGTTCACAGTGCCGACCGACATCATGCCGGTCACGGTGTCGATCCGGTCGGAACGGGTGAGCCGCCCTGCGACTGCGACCCCAGGTTGTCCCCCGTCTTCAGGGTGTTCGGGATCAAGGTGCTCAGGTTGATCCCGACCGTGCCGTCGGGATACATCCCGTACGCCGTGATCTGGAAGCCGGTGGCGACGGTTCTGTTGCCCTCGTAGACGGGTGTCACCGTGTACATCACGTCCTGGCCGGACATGACCGCGTCGTACACCTGCTTCTCGTAGCTGTACATGTGGTCGTCGCCCTGCCCGGAGCCCCGCTGCTTGGCGTTGGCTCCGCGCCCGCATGTGGCCAGGTTCCGCGCGTCCGTACCGGACCCGCTCAGCTTGTTCCCGAGCAGGTGGCAGTTGTTGATGTTGGTCTGGGGAACCAGGCCCTTGCTCTGGGCGAAGTCCTGCGCCCACCGGTAGCCGGGCGGCAGCACACTGCTGGTCGGAGTGCCCTGATGGCTGTTCAGGTAGTCCTTGGTCAGACACGCGTCGACGCCCTGGGCACGGTTGCCGTTGGCCGAGTCCGTGTCCTTGTAGTTGACCCAGCCGCCGCCGCAGTTGCCGCGCCGTCCGTCGTCGTCGGGCAGCGGGCGCGGCTTCGGGACGGGCTTGGGCTCGGGCTGCGGATCGTCCTGCGCGCCCTCGTCCGCGTCGTCCCTCGAGGACTCCTCGATCCTGTCCCTGACCTGGGTCGCCACGTAGGCGACGGCGGCCACGACCGCGACGACCACGACGGCCACGACCACGGCCTCGAGGACCACCGCGGCAGCGGCGGCCAGCAACGGGATGGCGAACGCGAAGTGCCCGTCGATCTCCACGTTGCTGATCGGGTTGCCGCCCGTGAAGGCGTAGCGGTTCCCGGTGAACGGGTCGCTGCCGAGGCCCATGTCGGCCAGGGCGCCGTTGTACAGGTCCCGGGTGGTGAAGCGGTTCAGACCCGGGTCGTAGTCACGGAACCCCATGTCGTACGTGCTGGAGTTGTCGTCCCAGCGCTTGGCGTTGTAGCGGTACGGGTTGTACTCCTCCTTCTGCGGGTTCGCCGGGTCCGGCTTGTCGATGCCCGTGAACTCCGACTTGTCGGCGTTGCCGTAGGCCGTGTATCCGTAGGTGGCCTTGGTGTTGCCGCTGTCGTCGGTCAGCGTCTCGACGTCGGTGTGCGAGTTGTAGCCGTAGTAGCCGTCCTCCTCGCTCCCGTCGTCGTTGTGCTTGACCTGGGACAGGCGCTCGCCCCACGGGCTGTACTGGTAGGACTTGGTGAGCTTGCCGGCGACCTCCTCGGTCAGCACCTCCTGGGACAGGCCCAGGTAGTGGTAGTCCGTGGTCTTGCCGTCGGCGGTCGTGGAGAGGGTCCGGTCGAGCGGGTCGAAGGCGTACTTCGTGGACTTCATCGTGCCGTCCGCGCCCCGCTGCTGGGACTCGACGACGTGGTCGAAACCGTCGTAGACGCTCCGCGACTGGATCTGGCCGTCGCGGCTCATCGACTCCTGCCGGCCCAGCGGGTCGTAGTTGAAGGAGGTGACGGATCCGTTCGTGGTCGAGGTCTGCAGCCGGTTGCGGTCGTAGGCGAAGTCCGTACTGACACCGTCCACCGTCTGCTTCGTGACGTTGGCGTTGTCGTCGTGGACGTACGTCTCCGTGTTCGCGCCGTTGCCGGTCTTGACCGCCTTGGCGATCCGGTCGACCGGGTCGTAGGTGTAGGCGGTCGTGGAGTCGAGATACGCCGCGTGGTCGTCGGCGTTCATCTTCTTCGACTCGTCCCGCGCCTTGTTGCCGTTGGCGTCGTAGGTGTAGTCGTGCGAGGCGACCAAGGTGCCGTCGGCCTTCTTCTCCACCGAGCTCTTGACCGCTCCGTCGGCGAAGTAGGCGTTGGTGAGGACGTTGCCGTTGTCCTTGGTCGCCTGGAGCACCTCACCCCGGTCGGTGTAGGTGTAGCTCGAGACCTTCGGGGCGGTGTCGGTGGGCGACGTGCCCACGGAGACCGTCCGGACCTTCTCCCTCAGGTCGTAGGTGTACTTCGAGAACTGCTGCGGATGGGTGACCGTCTCCGGCTGGTCGTTCGGGTCGTAGGTGTAGCTGGTGGTGGTCTTGTCCGCGTTGGCGAGAGCCTCGGTGATGCGGGAGACCTTGTTCACGTCGTTGTAGGCGAGCGTGTACTTGTCGATCTTCGCGCCGGGTGACAGATCGTCGATCGAGGACAGGTTGTCATTGAGGTCGTAGGCGTAGCGGAACTGGTGCTTCTCCGCGTCGACCTCGCTGGACAGGTCCCGGACGAGCTTGACCCCGTCCGCCACGACCGTGCCGTCCGCGCTCTGGAAGAGTTCGAGCTTCGACGTGTTCCCCTGGGTGAAGTCGTACGAGCCGAGGCTCACCCAGGCGCCCGCGCCACTGGACTGGTCGACGGTCTTGTCGACGCTTCCGCCCGCGTGGGTCAGCGTGTACCTGGCGGACTTGCTGGCCCCGCTGACCTGCGGGAACTTCACATAAGCCGTGTACTTCCCGTCCTTCGGGACGTTGAGCGTCCAGGTGAACGAGTCCGCCCCGCCGCCGGCCGCGTGGGTCCGGTGGTCGTAGCCCTGCTGGCCGGCCTGGCTGCCCGTGCTCCAGGTGCCGGTGAAGCCGGTGTTCTGGAGGTCGGAGTTGTCGACGAGCGGAACCGCGGTGCCCACGGGCACACCGTCGTCGGTCTTCTCCTTCAGCTTGCCGTTCGGGTAGTAGCTCCAGCCCATGGTGCGGCTGATGTCGCCGTCGGCCGAGGAGATGGTGCGGGACGTCTGCAGACCCAGCTCGTTGTAGTCGTAGCTGGTCTTGATGTCCCACGGGTCGGTGGAGGTCTTCGCCCATCCGTTGTCGAAGTAGGTCTGGACGGTGTCGTTACGGAGGGGCTGTCCCGCCGACGGCGGCAACGAGGTCCTGACGACCCGGCCCGCCTCGTCGTAGGCGGTCTCCGTGTAGACGTTCGGGTTGTTGTAGCGGGCGTCCGACGGGTCGTACGGCAGGTACTGCTTGACCGGCCGGTTGAGCGCGTCGTACTCGGTGCGCGAGGCGAAGTCCTGCTCGCCGGCCGTCTCCGTGCCGCGCGGGGTGACCGTGCGGGTGAGGTTGCCCACCTGGTCGTACTCGTACCGCGTGGTCCGGTAGACGGTGTTGTCGCCGGTTCCGTCGTGCGGGATCTTCAGCTCGGTCCGCTTGCCGCGCTCGTCGTAGCTGGTCAGGGTTGTGTTGCCCAGCTGATCCGACTCGGAGACGACCAGTGAGTCCTTGTCGTAGCTGCGCGAGGTGACCTTGCCGGCGGTGTCGACGACCTTGGTGACCCGGTGGTCGAGGTCGTACTCCATCTTCGACGCGAAGTCGTCCGGGTCGGACGTCCGGTTCTTCTTCGGGTCGACGACCTCGACGTTGTTGCCGACCGAGTCGTAGGTGTACGAGATCTTCTCGCCGAGCGTGTTGACCACGTCGGTGACTTCGTAGATCGCGTCGTAGCTGTTGGTCGTGGTGAAGTCGTTCGGATCGGCCGCCGTCGCCGCGCCCTTCGGCTCGGTCGTCGTCTTCAGATGGCCGGTGCGGTCGTAGGTGTAGGTGGTCTTCCGGTCGGGGGCCGTGTCCGAGTCCTTCGGCGCGACGGCCTCGCTGATCTGGTCGGCCTCGTCGTACACCGCCGTCGACACAGCCCCGTTCGGCGCGGTGGCCCTGGTGACGTTGTCGTTGGCGTCGTAGACCGGTGCCGGCGTGGTGATCAGGTCGTTCTTGGCCTGGTCCTTGGGCTCGGTGCGCACCAGCGGACGGCCGAACGCGTCGTAGGTCTGGGTGGTCCGGTGGCCCAGCGGATCGGTGACCTCCGTGACCTTGCCGCGCTCGTCGTAGGTGTAGCCGGTGGTGTGCTCCAGCGCGTCGGTGATCTTCGCCGGGTATCCGGTGGCGCCGAACTCGCTGTTCCTGGTGGAGTGGCCGTTCGCGTCCGTCGCCTTGGACAGCAGACCGAACGCGTCGTACTCGTACCGGGTGGTGTAGTCGCCGGTGTCGGGGGTGGAGACGCCCTTCGGGTCGACCACCGTGGTCAGGTTGCCGAAGTCGTCGTAGTCGAAGTTCCAGGTGCGGCCCTGCGGGGACGCCTTGCGGAACAGGTCGGACGAGTAGCCGTCCAGCCGCTTGACGTACTCGAACTGTGTGCTGTTGGCAGGGTACTTGCCGGGCGCGCAGTCGCTCTGCGGCGGGACCCCGCCCTGGTTGTACTCGGCGGTCCGCTTCCACAGCGGGTAGCCGGTGAGCGGGTCGTAGCAGTACGCGGTGGTAGCGCCGTTGGCCTCCTCCATGTACGTGACATTGTTGTCAGCGTCCCAGGCCAGCTTGGTGGTCTGGTTCTTGGCGTTGGTCGACTGCACCGGACGGCCGTAGTCGTCGGTCACGTACGTCGTGGCATGGCTTTCGGCGTCGGTGACCTCGGTGGAGGTGTGGGCCGTGTTGGCCGGGTCGGGTGCGTAGGCGAAGTCCGTCCGGCCGCCGAGGCGGTCGGTGAGGGTCTGTGTCCACCAGTGGTACTTCGGCTCGTCGCCCTCACGGGGGTAGTAGTACGCCAGTCGGGTCGCGTGGTCGCGCGGGTCGGTGACCTTGACCAGCTTGACGTTCTTGTTGCCCTGGGTGGCGTCGTACTCGAAGGCGAACGCCTTCGGCTGGGAGCTGCCCGCGCCGTCGGTGAGACCGGTCAGCAGACCCTTGTCCGAGTACGCGAAGGCCAGCTTCCGGCCGGAGATCTCCGTCACCGACTTCAGGTGGTCGACGATCTTCGGGTTGGAGGTGTCGGCCTTCGTGTAGTAGGTGGCGGTCAGCGACTGCCGGCCCGCCGGGTCGGTGATGTACTTCAGGAATTTGGTGGGCTTGTTGTTGGACTTGCGCTCCTCGTACGTGAACGTCTGCGTGTTGCCGTTCTTGTCGACCGCGGACGTCAGGTAGCCGTCACAGCCGAAGAGGAAGCGGGTGCCGTCCGGTTTGGTCAGGGTCCAGGCGTCCGGGACCGGGTCCTTGTCCGGGGTGCAGTCCAGGCCGGGCTTGGCCGCGAGTCTGAAGTGAACGCCCGCCGGGGCCTTCCAGGTGCCGTCGTCCTGCTTGCGGAAGACGTGCGTGGTGCCGTCGCCGTCCGGCAGCCGGATCTCCGTCGGCTTCGGATTGGGGTGGAAGTCCAACGGCGTACCGAGCCGGATCGGCCCGGAGGCCTGCACGGACCAGCCCGCCCCGGCCACCGTGTCGGAGGTGTCGAGCGAGTTGTACGCCAGGCGGAAGAAGGTGTTGAGACCGCGCCCGGGGTTGTTGAACGCGTTGTACTGCCAGACGGTGTTCCCGGCAGCGGTGTTGGTCATCAGGGACGAGCCCGCGCCGGTGTTGACGCCGTTGTAGGAGTAGAACTTCTCCAGGCCCAGCTGGTCGGAGGTCGGGTCCTCCACGGCGACGTTCTGCCGCAGCCCGGGAATGCCGTCCGTGCCGGACACCCAGGTGTTCGCCTGGGTGTCGAGGACGTCCCAGATGAGCGCGTAGTCATTGCGCTTGTTCCCCGAGTCGGAGTTGATCGGGGTCTTCACCTGCGCCTGGAGGGTGACGGAGTCACCCGGTAGCAGGTCGGCGGGCAGGGCCGTCCGCACCTGGTTGCCGCCGTTGGTGACGTCAGTGCCGTCGGGCAGCTCCCACCGGTAGGACAGCACGTGCTGTCCGGCCTTCCAGACGGAGGTGGTGGTGTTGGTGACAGTGAGCTCGACCGTGTGGTCGGAGTTCGGCGTCATCCGCGCCGGCGTCGTCGGGGCGTAGTAGGTCGAGTCCGTGGTCGAGTCGATGTACGTGACCGCGAGCCTCGGCCGCAGCCTGGGTTCCACGCCCTCGGTGGACACGAAGAGGCTGCGTTCCTGCGCACCGGCCTCGTCCGCGAGCTTGACCATGACGCCGTGCCGGCTCGCCGGGTTCTTCACCCAGCCCTGCACCGTCGAGGTCGCGTCCCACTCGCGCTGGACGGGGTCGTTGGTGAAGGCTCCGGTGTCGGAGACGGCGTCGTCGGCGTCACCGCCGGGCGCGGCCCACGACGTGGCGGAGTCGGCCTTCTGCCAGGTGGCGGTCGCCTCGTCGAAGTCCTTCGTCAGCGGCCGCAGTTCGTACCGGGCACCCGGGCCGCCCACGATGGTGGTGAAGGACCACATCTTGACTTCGGCGTCCACCACGCGGGCGGTGGACGGGATGCCGAGCGCGGGGAACCCGGCCACGGCGCGACTGGTGCCGTAGGTCCCCGAGCTGTTGCCGACCATCAGCCACGGGTAGGCGACGCCGCCGTCGGTGATGGTGTCGTGCGGCTGCGTCGGCTGGTTCGCGGTGAGCGTGGTGTCCTGGGACGCCTCCACCAGTCTGGTGACCCGGCCCGCCTTGGGCAGCCGGACCAGCTGGGTGGGCGCCGGGATGACCTGGCCGTCACGTGTCTTGACCGCGACCATGTAGTAGTAGGCGCGGCCCAGGGGATCCGCGTCGTCCGCGCGGGTGGGCACCGCGGAGGTGTCCGAGTAGGAGGTCGTGCCCGACGCGACCGGTGCGACCAGGGTGGACTGCGACGGGGTGAAGTTCTGGAACACCGAGCGGTGCACCTGGTACTCGACGATGTCGTCGCCCGTGTTGCTGGACGGGTCCTGGTAGGCCGACCAGTTCAGATCCGCGCCGGTGGCGTGGATGGTGTCGGGTGCGGCGAGGTTCACGCCCTGCCGGCCGAACGTCAGCACCAGACGGGGTGCGTTGGCGTACTCACCGCCGTAGGCGTACTCGCTGCCCTCGTACCGGGGTCCGCCCTTGGGACCGGTCGCGGACTCGTCACCGGCCTTGACGACGAAGCCGTAGTTGGGCTGGGTGCCGTCGATCCACTGCTGGACGGTCTTCGTCACCGGGAAGGAGTGCCAGACGTTGGTCTGCCCCGGCGCCTTGGTGACCGCGCCGCCCTTCGTGAAGCGCACGGCGTCGGCGATCACCGAGGTGGAGGTGGAGGCGGGGCCGTCGCCCAGTACCACCTTGCCCAGCGTGCCCGCCTTGAAGGGGTGGTTGCCGAGCGTCTTCCACACGCCGGCCGACCCGGCCGCCTGGTCGACGGTGTACGTCTTGCTGCCGCCGTCGTAGCTCACGGTGTACGGCGCGCTGGTCGCGCGGTCCGAGGCGGGCACGTAGTGCGCCTCGACCTGGTAGGTGCCGTCCTCGGGGAGGTTCGGCTGCCAGGTGTAGGTGTCGCCGGCGACGCTGTCCTTGTTGTACAGGTAGTCCTTGTTGACCGCGTACTGGGTGTACGTGGTGTTCCCGGAGGCCGGCCAGGCGCCCTTGGCCGCCGTGGTGCCGGGGTCCTGGTCGTCTACGGTCACGGAGGTGCCGGACAGTTCGCCGGTGATGTCCTTGGCGTTGTTCCACGTCGCGGTGGACTCGCTCCAGTCGGCGGTCGCGCGGTGCGCCTCGAGCTGCACCTCGTCGTCACCGGTGGTGTGGACCTGGTCGTAGTACAGCTTCAGGTCGGCGGAGTCCAGCTTGGTGCCGGACGGTATGCCCGTCACGGGGAACCGCAGCAGCGCGCGGGAACTGCCCGTGCCGGTGTTGCCGACCGAGAGCCGCCAGCTGTCGTCGTAGTTGTCCGCCGGGCCGTCCGAGGAGATCATCACGTCACGCGCCTGGGAGGGCGTCGGCACGATGGAGATCGTCGGGTCGATGGTGACCGGGAACTTCCGCCCGGCGGCGGCCAGCCACTTCGCGTCCGGGGTGACGGTCACCTTCCAGTTCTCGCCGTCCCGGCTGAGCCGCTGGTCGACGGAGCGGCTGTAGGCGCTGCCGTACGGGGACGAGGCGTCCTTCTTCGCGTCCGTCATGAAGGCGGGCGGGAGTTCGAGGACGGGGGCGTCGCCCTGGCCGTACAGGCGTATGGAGCCGTCCTTGCCGGCCTTGGGCCGCAGCCCGCCGGTGTCGAGGGTGAACGTGAACGACACCGGTCCCGCGGGTCGCTCCCGCAGGACGATGTTCTCCTTCACCCGGCCGGGCCCGACCTCGTACACCAGGTCCGTGTCGGCGTCCTTGACCGCGTTCCGGTAGGTGACGGAGTTCCCCTCGGCCCGCGGCACCAGTCCGGCGGCATCCTTCAGGCCGAGGGTGACGGCCTGCCCCTGGGCGGTCTCGAAACGCACCAGCCGCCGCGGAGTCGTTCCGAAGTAACTGCGCCCGGTGTTGGTGGTGTTGGCGAAGGTGTAGCCCGCCCTGCCGGTCTTCTCGATCCCCGCGTCGATGGTTTTCCAGCTCTTGCCGGACCGGTACGCGCTCGGCACGGCGGAGACCTCGGCCTGCACCCGGCCGTCCGACATCCGCCAGTAGCGGGCGAACGGGGTCCGCCTGGCGCCGAGTTCGGCGATCCGTACGGCCTTGGGGGCCTTCGCTCCCCTGGGCAGCTTGTCGCGGCTGGGGAGGGTGGGATCCCCGCCGGTCCTCGGTTCCTCCGGCCGCCGGCTTCCGCCGTCGTCGGAGAACCAGGACTTGATCGTGTCGCCTATGCCTCCGCCGTCGCTCCGCGACGGTGCGGCCGCGTACGCCGCCTGCGGTATGACGGACACGATGACCGCGGAAGTGACCGTGAAGGTCACCGCCCGCATCATCCTCGTCCGCCGCTTTCCATGTCTCGGTCTCACGCGATCCCCTCTTCGCATGCGCGCATCCGCGCGCAGAGCATTCCGACACAAAAAAGTTCGCGGCATTCGTCGCGAACCCAGGCTGATTCAGTTGTGTTTCAAGGCGTGCGAAACAGAGCGGACCACCTGTTGTGGGGTGGCCTCGCGGCGTCACGCACCTGACTCGGGGGGCATGTTGACCGTCTGTCAGTTTCCCGTCAACTGACCACTCAAAAGGGACAGTTGACGATGCAATACATGAAGTCGCAGGGCCTGTGGATGCGATATGAGGCGGAACTGGAATCAGTCGGACGCGGCCCGTTCCGGCCGCTTTGAATTGACCGGCGTGAAGGTCCGGAAATTACCTGGGTTCGTGACCGGATCAGCCGTTGGCCAGTGGGTTGGGCAGGGGCAGGTAGCGGGCGGCGGCGCCGTCCGCGCCGGTCCAGCGCAGCAGCAGGTTGGTCTTGCCCGGGAGGGCGGGCGAGGCGAGCAGGGCGGGGATCTCGGGCAGGTCGTGGCGGGCGAGTTCGCGGCGGGCGGCCGGCCAGGGGTCGAGTCCGGGGTGGTGTTCGGCGAGGGCCGCGGCGATCTCGGTGAGGTGGTTGACGACCAGGCAGTACACCAGCCGCTCCCAGCCGGCGGCCCGGGAGACGTCCGGGAGCAGTTTGACGCCCTCGGCGTCCCGGAACAGCGCCTGCACGGGAAGGCCCGCCGGGTCCACGGCGACCAGAGTGTTCTGCAGATGCGCCTCCAGGACGACACCGTGATCGGCGAAGGCCGTCAGGGCGGGCGGCACGACCTGCCGCAGATACGCCTCCCACCAGGCCTCGGGGTCGGTGGTGGCGGCCAGGGGGCTGCCCTCGAAGCCCTCGGCCAGGGCGGCGGCGAGCAGCGGGGTGGCGGCGGGCAGGAGGTCGCCGCGCAGCCCGCCCCGCACCAGTACGGCCAGTTCCTCGAAGGCGAACGCGGCGGTGCGGTAGCCGCGGTCGGGCAGCCAGGCGGCGGGCGGACCCATCGCGGCGAACGCGCGTTCCACGGCGGTGCCGGTGCGGCGCAGGGCCAGCAGGTCGTGGCGCCACAGCCGGCGGATGTCGTTGGTGATGCGCACATCAAGGCTGAACTTCAGGAACAGGTCGCGCCCGGGCTCGTACACCGTGCGGATCGCCGCTGTGGGCCAGGTGTCGAAGGCGGTGGTGCCGAGCCTGATGAGCCGGCCGTCGGCGAGGGCGGGTTCCAGGTCGCGGGCGACGAGGTCGAGCTGCCAGGGGTGGGCCGGCAGCAGCCGGTAGCCGGGCGGGGCGGTACCGAGGGCGTCCAGGGCGCTGGTGTCGCCCTCCTCGGCCACCTGATCCGCACGCACCCCGAGCAGGGCGAGCGGGAAGCGGGCGTGCGCCTCGGGGGCGTACGGCAGCCAGGCCGCGGCCGGGCCGCCACCGCGGGCCTTCGGGGCGGGATGGCAGGGATGGCCGGTGATCAGGGACTGCTCGGAGCGCAGATACGGGTCCGCGGGCGCCGCCGCCCGGGCGCGGGCGGTGAGCAGGGCGGCGACGGCCTCCCGGCTGTCGATCATCTCGGCGGGCAGGTCGTCGCCCGGCTGCCCGGTGTGCCGGCGCAGCTCCTCGGCGACCAGTTTGACCAGTTCGGTGTGGCCGAGGCGGCGCCAGGACCCGGCCGAGCACACCTCCGGATCGGCGGGCCGGCGGCCGGCCCGCACGCGCAGCAGCCGGCCGGTGCCGCGCAGCCGGTGGACCCGGTGTCGCCCGTCGGCCGGCAGCGGCTCGGCGACCTCCCGCAGCAGGCAGTTCAGCAGGGGCGCGGACGCGTACGCGTCGGCGCGCCGTCCTGCGGCGTCACTGGGAGGCTTGAGGTCCACGCGATCCATTCGTCCGTCGTCGGGGCCGGTCGCACCGGGCCGCCGTTACGGGTCCGGGGGCCGGTCGCGATCAGTATCTCTGCCGTACCCGACAATCGTGCCCCGAGCTGCCCTTTCCCGAGGAGCCGAACGTGTACGACTCAGCCACCGCGGAGGCCGGGATCGCCGAGGAGCTGGCCGCCGTCCGGCCCGGCCTGCTGCCCCGGTACCGGGCCGCGCTGCCCGGTGCCCGCGCGGCGGTGCTGACCCGGCTGTGGCGGGCCCTGGCGTACGAGCCGCTGCCGTGGATCTCCGGCCGCACCGGCGGGGCGCACGGCCTGGCGCTGCGGCTCGCCGACGGCCGGCACCTTGAGGGGCCGCCCGCGGACCCGTACGCGACCGGGTGGTACGTCACGTCCGTGCGCCTGGGCCGGGAGCGCTACGACGACCCGGCGCGGCTGATGAGCGACCTCGCGGTGCCGCACGCCGCCGGTTTCGCGGCCGAGCTGGCCCACAGCGCGGCTTCGCTGGCCCTCTCACGGGCCGGCGCGGACCGCTCGGCGGACTGGCCGCAACGGGACTGGGAGTGGGAGCAGCGGGTGACCGACGGGCATCCCTACCACCCCAACTGCCGTTCCCGGCCCGGTTTCTCGGTGGCCGACCAGCTCGCCTACGCACCGGAGCACCGTCCGGTGGTGGAGCTGGGGACGGTGCCGGTGCCGGCGGAGCAGTGCCTGCTGTCGGGTGAGTGGCCGGAGGAACTGCGGGACGGAGGGCGGCTGTTGCTGCCGGTGCACCCCTGGCAGGCGGACCATGTGCTCAAGCGGCCGTACGACCCCTGGCGGGCCGCGCGTCCGCTGCTGTCCCTGCGGACGCTGGCCCTGCCCGGCGGTCCGCACGTCAAGACCGCGCTGAGCGCCCGGCTGACCTCGTCGGTGCGGGACATCTCCGGGTACTCGGTCGAGGTGGCGGCGGCCCTGTCGGCGTTCGCGACGGACCTGGCCGGCCGCACCGGGGGCCTGCTGCACATCACCCGCACGCTCGGCGCGGTCACCGCGCACTCCCCCGATCTGGCCGCGCTGCTGCGGGAGTCGCCCGCCGGTTACGCGGGCCCCGGCGAGCGGGTGCTGCCGGTGGCGGCGCTGCCCGGCACCGGCCTGCCGGAGTCCTCCGCCTGGCTGGCGGACTTCGCCCGGCTGGCGCTCACAGTGGGGCTGCGGCTGCTGGACCTCGGTGTGGCCCTGGAGGCGCACGGCCAGAACCTGCTGGTGATCCTGTCGGCGGACGGCACACCGGTGCGGCTGGTCTACCGGGACCTCGCCGACATCCGGATCAGCCCTGCCCGGCTGGCCCGGCACGGCATCGCCCCGCCCGCGCTGACCGGCCGCCTGGTCACGGACGACGAAGGGGCCCTGCGCCGCAAGCTGTTCGGCTCCCTGGTGGCCGGCGCGCTCGCCGGTACGGCGGGCTCGGGACCGGCGCTCGGGGCGGCGCTGGCGGCGGCCGTGCCCGTGCTGCCGGACACGGCAGACCTGGCCGCGCTGCGCGAAGCCCCGCTGCCCGCCAAGGCGCTGACGCTGATGCGGCTGTCCCCGCAGACCCCGGGTGACCAGTGGACCGCGCTGCCGAACCCGCTCGTTTTGGAGCCCGGCACCTGAGATCAATAAGATCCGCCGATGATCAGAAGACAACGGCTGGCGGCGGGAGTCTGCGCTCTCCTCGCCGCCCTGACGGCCGGGCT
This sequence comes from Streptomyces sp. NPDC047869, assembly GCF_040704065.1. Taxonomy (NCBI): domain Bacteria; kingdom Bacillati; phylum Actinomycetota; class Actinomycetes; order Kitasatosporales; family Streptomycetaceae; genus Streptomyces; species Streptomyces sp. NPDC047869. The sequence goes on along the minus strand of NZ_JBEYRK010000009.1, from coordinate 195,163 downwards.
CGCGTTCCCCGCCGGGGCCGCCGCCGACGAGACGGAACAGGCCGCCCCCAAGGTGGAACTGGTGCTGGACGTCAGCGGTTCCATGCGGATGCGGGACATCGACGGCGGCACCCGGATGGCCGCGGCGAAGCAGGCGTTCAACGAGGTGCTCGACGCGACGCCGGAGGAGGTCGAGCTCGGCATACGCACGCTCGGTGCCAACTACCACGGCAACGACCGCAGGACCGGCTGCAAGGACACCGCGCGGCTCTACCCGGTCGGCCCGCTGGACCGGACCGACGCCAAGACCGCGGTGGCCACGCTGGCCCCGACCGGCTGGACGCCGATCGGCCCCGCGCTGCTGAAGGCCGCCGACGACCTGAACGGCGGTGACGGCACCCGCCGTATCGTGCTGATCAGCGACGGTGAGGACACCTGCCAGCCGCTCGACCCGTGCGAGGTGGCCCGCGAGATAGCCGCCAAGGGCATCGGGCTGACCATCGACACCCTCGGCCTGGTCCCGGACGCCAAGACCCGCGACCAGCTCAGCTGCATCGCGGACGCGACCGGCGGCACCTACACCTCCGTCCAGCACAAGGAGGAACTGAGCGACCGGGTGGGTCAGCTGGTCGACCGGGCGGCCGATCCGGTGGTGACGCCGGTGGCCACCGAGGGCGCCACCGAGTGCGCCAAGGCGCCGGCCCTGAAGTCCGGCCTCTACACCGACCGCGAGGAGTTCGGGCAGCAGCGCTGGTACAAGGTCGACGTGAACCCCGGCCAGGAGCTGCGCGCCTCGGTCAGCGTGGCCGACGACCGGGCCGTCAACCCCGACTACGGGGTCCTGCTGCGGGCGGTGACCCTGCACGGCCGGGAGATCGTACGCGGTGAGGCGGCGGGCAACGGCCGCACCGACGCGATCTCCACGGGCCTGCGGTACCCGAGGCCGGAGAGCGACGACGACGACGCGACCGCGGAGACCGTGTGCCTCCAGGTCACCAACTCCTTCTCGGCCGCCGCGGGCGTCAAGACGTCCCCGGGTCTGCCGCTGGAGCTGACCGTGGACCTCGTGGACGGGCCGTCGCACGCGGCCGACGTGGCCGCGTTCGGCCTCGGCCGCGGCTGGTGGCTGCTCGGCGCCCTGGTGCTGGCCGGGTTCGTCGCCGGTCTGCTGTGGGGCTGGCTGTCGCGCTGGCGGGTCGCGGTCTGGAGGACGAACTGATGCGTATCACACGTGTGCTGGGTGCCGCGCTGCTGGCGCTCGGGCTGGCCGCCGGTCCGGCGGCCGCCGACTCCACGCCGTCGCCGAGCGCCTCGGACGACGGCAAGGCGCCCACCCGGGCGGGCACCTCGTTCCGTACGGCGACGGAGATCGAACAGGGGCAGCGGGCCACCGCGTCCGGCTCCACCGGCGACTACCTGTACTGGTCGTTCCCCGCGGACGCGGAGCAGCGGCCGACCGTCGAGGCGACGGTCGAGCTGCCCGGGACGCACGGCACGCAGACCTGGCAGCTCGACGTGTACGACGGTCTGCGCCGCCGCCAGTCCTGCCAGTACGGCGCGGCGACCCGCACCGCCGGCCAGGGGACGTCCTCGGTCGAACTGGCCTGCGTGCTGCGCACGGTGCGTGCCTGGTCGGAGCCGTGGGCCAACGACCCCCTGCCGGGCACGTACTACGTCCGGCTGACCGTGGTGAACCTGGCCTCGTCCGACCTCGGGCAGCCGGTGAGCACCGAGATCCGCGTCGACTCCAAGGACGTCGGCGGCGCGGCGGCCGTGGACGGCTCGCTGGCGAAGCCGCTGGTCCCCGGCATCGCCGTCAAGTCCGAGGCGCAGGAGAACGGTTCGAAGTCGGCGGTGCTGTCGAGCATCGAGCCGGACGACGGCTGGTCTTCCGGCTGGTGGTCCGACCGCTGGGTGTGGACCGCGATCGGCGGCATCCTGGCCGCGCTGGCGGGCATCGGCGGCTACGCGCTCACACGCGGCTCGGGACGGCCGTCCCGGGTGCCCCCGTCCGTCTGACCCACAGCCGAAGGCCCGCCGCTCCGGCGGGCCTTCGGTGTTTCCGCGGCCGTCAGCCCTCCCTCAGCGCCTTGGCGAGTGTGCCCTCGCCGGTCACGGTGATCCGGCCGGCCCGGACGGCGTCCGCCGGCGACAGCTCCCCACGGCAGACGGCCACGCACGTGGCGGAGTCCAGTACCAGCCGCGCGTCCACCGCGCCGGGCGCGGGCCCGTCCCCGTACGCCGGTCCGTCACCGGCGCCCACGTTGAGGTGGAACTCACCCTCCTCCAGGCGGACTTCGACGACGCCCTCACCCTGGAGGGCCCGCAGCAGGGGCAGCGCGAACCAGTGCGCGCGGACGGCGTCCGTCGGGCGCCGCTCCCCCAGTTCGCCCTCGCCCCACCTCCCCAGGGCCTGCAGCACGGGCAGCAGCTCACGTCCCCGGTCGCTGAGTTCGTAGACGAACGCCGCGCCCGGCGGGGGCAGCCGCCGCCGGGTGGTGAGTCCGTCGCGCTCCATGTCCTTCAGCCGGGAGGCGAGTACGTCCGTACTCACGCCGGGGAGGTCCGCGTGCAGGTCCGTGTATCGGCGCGGGCCGGCCAGCAGTTCCCGGACGATCAGCAGGGTCCAGCGGTCGCCCACGAGGTCGAGGGCGCGGGCTGCGGAGCAGTACTGGTCGTAGCTTCGGCGAGGTGACATGCGGCGCAGTCTAGACGGGTTGTTGGACTTTCCAAGCTCTCACTTGGTAAAACCAAGCAACACGAGTTTCCGGAGGGGCGCATGGAGTTCCGGCAGTCGAACAAGCTCAGCGAGGTCTGTTACGAGATCCGCGGCCCGGTGATCGAGCACGCGGACGCGCTGGAGGAGGCGGGCCACAGCGTGCTGCGCCTGAACACGGGCAACCCGGCGCTCTTCGGCTTCGAGGCGCCCGAGGAGATCCTCCAGGACATGATCCGGATGCTGCCCCGGGCGCACGGCTACACGGACTCGCGCGGCATCCTGTCCGCCCGCCGGGCGGTGGCCCAGCGCTACCAGACCCTGGGCCTCGCGGTGGACGTCGACGACGTGTTCCTCGGCAACGGCGTCTCCGAACTGGTCTCCATGGCCGTGCAGGCGCTGATCGAGGACGGCGACGAAATCCTCATCCCCGCCCCGGACTTCCCCCTCTGGACGGCGGTGACGACGCTGGCGGGCGGCAAGGCGGTGCACTACCTCTGCGACGAGCAGGCCGACTGGAACCCGGACCTGGCCGACCTGGAGTCGAAGATCACCGACCGCACCAAGGCCGTGGTGATCATCAACCCGAACAACCCCACCGGCGCGGTCTACCCGAAGGAGGTGGTGGAGGGCATGCTCGACCTGGCCCGCCGCCACGGCCTGATGGTCCTCGCCGACGAGATCTACGACCAGATCCTCTACGACGACGCGGTCCACCACTCCGCCGCCGCCCTCGCCCCCGACCTCGTGGTCCTCACCTTCTGCGGCCTGTCGAAGACGTACCGGGTGGCGGGCTTCCGCTCCGGCTGGCTGGTCGTCACCGGGCCCAGGCAGCACGCGAAGGACTATCTGGAGGGCCTGACCATGCTGGCCTCCATGCGGCTGTGCGCCAACGCGCCCGCGCAGTACGCCATCCAGGCCGCGCTCGGCGGACGCCAGTCCATCCATGAACTCACCGCCCCCGGCGGGCGATTGCACGAGCAGCGGAACGTGGCCTGGGAGAAGCTCAACGAGATCCCCGGGGTGTCCTGTGTGAAGCCCAAGGGCGCGCTGTACGCCTTCCCGCGGCTGGACCCGAAGGTGCACCGGATCCACGACGACGAGAGGTTCGTACTCGACCTCCTGCTGCGCGAGAAGATCCAGGTGGTCCAGGGCACCGGCTTCAACTGGCCGTCGCCCGACCACTTCCGCATCCTCACCCTCCCGCACGCCGACGACCTGGAGGCGGCGATCGGCCGGATCGGACGCTTCCTCGGCGGGTACCGGCAGGGGTAGCCCCCGTACCGGCGGCGCCGACCCGGCGGCCAGGTGCCGCGGCCACTGGTCCGCGTGGCGCCGGAGCGCGTGGGCGGCCGTCCGGCGCAACCCGCTCTGCGGGCGGCCGGAGCGGTGTGACACCGTGCTGGGGCATGCGCTGAGGGGCAGCGGGAAGGGCGTTGACGTGGGTGACCTTTTTCTCGTCCGGCACGGTGAGACCGAGTGGTCCCGGTCCGGGCGGCACACCGGCCGGACCGACGTGCCCCTGACCGAGCACGGCCGGGAGGAGGCGCGCCGGCTGGTGCCGCTGATCCGGTCGCACCGTATCGGCGCCGCGTTCGTCAGCCCCCTGCAGCGGGCCCGGGAGACCGCCGCGCTCATCGGCGTCCACGACGCCCGCGTCGACGTCGACCTGCTCGAGTGGGACTACGGCGGCTACGAGGGCGTGACCACCGTGCAGATCCAGCGGGAGCGGCCCGGCTGGTTCCTGTTCACGGATGGGGTCGCGCCGGGCCCGCCGGAGCGTCCCGGGGAGACCGCGGAGCAGGTCGGGGAGCGGGCGGACCGGATGCTCGCCAAGGTGGACGCCGCCCTCGCCAACACCGAGGGAGTGGTGCTGCTGGTCGCCCACGGCCACTTCCTGCGGGTCCTCACCGCGCGCCGGCTCGGGCTGCCGCCGCAGCAAGGGGCGCTGTTCCAGCTCGCGACGGGCGCGCTGGGCCGGCTGGGCACCGAGCACGGGCGTCCCGTGATCGCGGGGTGGAACGTCCGGGCGCCCGGCTGACCGGTTCGGCCGGTCCGGATCCCCGAGGCCGAGGCCGTTGTCGGACCCCGGCCGTACGCTCGGAACGAGTCGCCGGTCCGGCGGCTCCCGGGCGTCGGCGCATCGGAAGGGGGCACGCCGTGACACGACCGCCGACCGTCGCGCAGCGACGGCTGATCGAGGCCGCCGATCCGGTGACCGGGCGGCTGCGCGGCACGCGGGCGCAACTGGACGCGCTGGTGAAGCGGGGACTCGCCTTCCGGCACCCGCGGCCGCCGCACGACCACTTCCTCACGCCGGCTGGGCACCGGATACGCGAGGCGGAGCCGGAGGCGCCGGCGGCCGTCGAGGAGTCCGCGTCCCCGGGCGGGGGGTTCGCCGCGCGGGTCGGCGGCGAGGAGGATCCGCCGGTGTCCGGGGCGTCCCGGCCGCGAGAGGTGCACAGCGCCTGGCAGGGGCTGCTGGAGCTGCGCCGGATGACCAACCCGGGCGGCGCGACCGACCGCCCGTGCGGCTGGGAGCGGACGCATCTGGTGCGGGCCGCCGCGCTCGCCCTGGAGGCGGCGGGGCACCGCCCGGCGGGCCCCGACGGCGACGGCTACCGGGTACGGGCGACACCGCAGCCCGAGGCGGTCGCCGTGTACGCACCGGACGAGCGGGGTCTGCTGGCGTGCACGGCGACGCTGGAGCGGGCGGGCTGGCAGGCAGGCGCGTACACGGAGCCCAGGACGCGGGCGCGCTATCTGCTGGCATCGCCGCGGCGGGCCTGAGACGCGTGTAAGGATCAACGGGTCGAGTATTCGAACGACGAAGGGGCGCCGGCCGTGGCCGAACCGTTTTCCGTCCGTGTGACCGTTCGCGGTTACGAGACCGATGTGCAGGGCCATCTCAACCAGGCGGTGTACCTCAACTACGCGGAGCACGCCCGCTGGTCGCTGCTCCAGGCCGCCGGGGTGAGCCAGGCCCGGCTGCGCGCCCGGGGTGTGGGGCCGGTGGCGCTGGAGACGACGATCCGCTTCCGCCGCGAGCTGCTCGCCGGGGACGAGGCCGACGTGAGCTGCGAGTTCGAGTGGGGCGGCGGCAAGACCTTCCGCATCAGGCAGGAGATACGCAAGCTCGACGGCACGCTGGCGGCCGAGGTCACCGCGGTGGGCGGCATGCTCGACCTGGAGAAGCGGAAGCTGCTCCCCGACCCCCGGGACGTGTTCGGGGAGCTGGCTACGGACCTGGGACTCTTCGGCCTGTGACCACGGGTCCTACGCGTCGAGCAGCTCCGGCGGGTGCTCGGCGTCGTAGGCCGCCCGGGCCTCGGCGATGTACGCCCGGTTGCGCTCGGCCCAGTGCGTCAGCCGTCGCAGCGTCGGCTGCAGCTCCCGGGCGACGGGCGTCAGTTCGTACTCCACCTTGGGCGGGACCGTCGGATGCACGGTGCGCGTGACCAGTCCGTCGCGCTCCAGGTGGCGCAGGGTCAGGGACAGCATGCGGCGGCTGATGCCCTCGACGCCGCGTTCCAGTTCGGTGAACCGGATGGGCCCCGCGGCGGCGGCCACGAGGATCTGCACGCTCCACTTGCCGGCGACCCGGTCGAGCACCTCACGCACCGGGCAGGCGTCCGCGTCCACCGCCCGGACGGTGACACCGGTGTTCCTGCGCACCATCGGACTCCCTCCTCGCACCCGCCTCCTCGTACCGGCCTCCACTCTCACCCACGACACCCCCGGTCGCACCCGCGGGGAGGCGGGGCAGGACCGTGCCCCGCCCCGCCTCCCGCCGCCCGCGTCCGCTTCAGCGCGCGGGAGCCAGTTCCTCACCCGATTCCATCGGATGGGTGACGTCGGCGGCCTCGCGGCTTCGGCCGAGGTGGTTGAAGACGAGGTTGAGGAGGACCGCGGTGACACAGCCGGTGGAGATGCCGGAATCGAGGACGATCTTCGCGGTGTCCGGGAAGGCGTGGTAGAAGTCCGGCGCAGTGATCGGGATGATGCCGACGGCGAGGGACACGGCCACGATCAGGACGTTGTTGTCCCGCTCCAGACCGGCCCGGACCAGGGTCTGGATGCCGCTGGCGGCGACCGAGCCGAACAGCACCACGCCGGCGCCGCCGAGGACCGGGCGGGGTACGACGGCGATGAGCGAGGCGGCCATCGGGCACAGGCCCATCAGGACCAGGAAGCCTCCGCCGACGGCGACCACGAAGCGGCTGCGGATCCGCGTCATGGCGACCAGCCCGATGTTCTGCGCGAAGGCGCTGCACATGAAGCCGTTGAAGACCGGGCTGAGGGCCGAGCCGAGGGTGTCGGCGCGCAGGCCGGCCGCGATGGTCCGCTCGTCCGCGGGGCGTTCGACGATCTCGCCCAGGGCCAGCATGTCCGCCGTCGACTCGGTCATCGACACCACCATCACCACGCACATCGACAGGATCGCGGCGACGTGGAACTGCGGGGCGCCGAAGTGGAACGGCGTCGGGAAACCCACCACGGCGGCCTTCGTCACGGGGGCGAAGTCGGTGACGCCGAACGGTATCGCGATCAGGGTGCCCGCGATCAGGCCGAGCAGGACCGCGATCTGCTTGACGAAGCCGCGGGTGAAGCGGCGCAGCAGCAGCACGAGCAGCAGGGTGACGCCGGCCAGGGTGAGGTTGGTGGCCGAACCGTAGTCGTGGGCGGCCGGGTTCGGCCCCTGCGCCCAGTTGAAGGCGACCGGCAGCAGGGAGACGCCGATGAGGGTGATGACCGTACCGGTGACGACCGGCGGGAAGTAGCGGACCGCCTTGCAGAAGACGGGGGCCGCGAGGAAGCCGAGGAGTCCGGCGACGATGACCGCGCCGAAGATCATCGGCAGGGCGTCGGACTTGTCCTTGGCGGAGGCGACGATCGCCGTCATGGGGGCGACCCCGGCGAAGGTGACTCCGTTGACGAAGGGCAGCCGGGCGCCGATCTTCCAGATGCCGAGGGTCTGCAGGAAGGTCGCGAGGCCCGCGGTGAACAGGCACGCTCCGGTGAGGAAGGTGAGTTCGTTGCCGGACAGGCCTACGGCCGCGCCGACGATCAGGGGCGGGGCGACGACTCCCGCGTACATGGCGGCCACGTGCTGCAGGCCGCTGGTCGCCATCTTCAGGGCGGGGAGTTTCTCGTCCACGGGGTGGACGGACTGCTCGTCGGCGTCGACGGGGTGGGCGGTCACGGCGGCTCCTCCGGTCGGTGGTTCACGTCGGCTCTGACGCGGTTTCAGGGAGGTGGTGCACGGGCATGGGGGCACCTCCCGCTCGAGCGAGGTCGAGAGTGGGGGAGGGACCGGTGGGCCGCTCGGGGCCCGGGAACGGAGACCGTTCCGGGGCGCGCGCCTTCACGCGCGCCCCGGATCCGGCCGCTGCGGACCCCGCTGGGGTCCACCGCTGCCGGCCGGGAGCCGTCCCTCCCGGCCGGAGTCGTGGTGCCGGCTCAGTCCTGGGCGGCGATGCGCGCCAGACGCCGGGCCTCGTCCCGCGTGGAGCGGGCGATGGCGTCCTCGTCGACGGTCAGCAGGCGGCCGTCCTCGACGATCTGCCGGCCGTTGACGAAGGAGGCGGTGACCGGGGCCGCCGCGCCGAAGACCAGGGCGGTCACCGGGTCGGCGATGGAGGCGTGGGCGAGGGTGTCCAGCTTCCACAGCACCAGGTCGGCCAGCTTGCCCGCCTCCAGCGAGCCGGTCTCGGCGGCCCGGCCGAGCACCGAGGCGCCGCCGTGGGTGCCGAGCCGCAGCGCCTGCCGGGCGTTCAGCGCGGCCTCCTTGTGCGCGCCGAGGCGGTTGATCAGCAGCGCGTTGCGCAGCTCGGTGTGGAGTTCGCCGGACTCGTTGGAGGCGGTGCCGTCCACACCGAGGCCGACCGGGACACCGGCCGCGAGCATGTCCGGGACCCGGGCGATGCCCGCGGCCAGCCGGGCGTTGGAGGAGGGACAGTGGGCGACACCGGTCCTGGTGCGGGCGAAGGCGGCGATGTCGGAGTCGTTCATGTGGACGCAGTGCGCCATCCACACGTCCTCGCCCAGCCAGCCGGTGGACTCGAAGTAGTCGGTCGGGCCCATGCCGAACAGCTCGTGGCAGAACTTCTCCTCCTCCACGGTCTCCGAGCCGTGGGTGTGCAGCCGCACCCCGAGGCTCCGCGCCAGCTCGGCGCCCTGCCTGAGCAGTTCGGTGGAGACGGAGAAGGGCGAGCAGGGGGCGACGGCGACCTGGGTCATGGCGTCGAAGGAGCAGTCGTGGTGCTCCTTGACGGTGGCCTCGGTGGCCGCGAGGGCTCCGTCGAGGGTCTCGACGGCGAAGTCCGGGGGCAGGCCGCCGTCCTTCTCGCTGCGGTCCATGGAGCCGCGGGCGAGGGTGAAGCGGACACCCGTCTCCCGGGCGGCCCGGATGATCGCGCCGGACAGGTCGCCGGAGCCGCGCGGGTACACGTAGTGGTGGTCCATGGCCGTGGTGACGCCGCCACGGGCCATCATCGCCAGCGATCCCCGGGCCGCCGCGTACACCATCGGCTCGTCGATGCGCGCCCAGGTCGGGTACAGCGCGACGAGCCAGTTGAAGAGGTTGTGGTCGGTGGCCAGGCCCCGGGTGATCCACTGGTAGAAGTGGTGGTGGGTGTTGACCAGCCCGGGGGTGACGAGGTGCCCGGTGGCGTCGATACGGCGTACGACGTTCTCCAGGCCCTCGGGGGCCTTGCCCGCGCCGACCGCCTCGATGCGGTTGCCGGCGATGACCAGGTACCCGGAGGCGTACTCGGTGTCGTCGCCGTCGACGGTCGCGATCGAACAGTTCTCGATGACGATGCGCTGGGCTGCTGCCATGATTCGTCCTTTTCGCTCAGCGGACTGAAATGGGTGGGCACGGCAGGACCCTGGAGGATTTGAGTGCCGTGACCGGGGACATGGGTTCCGTTCCCCGGTCACGGGTGCCGAGAGGGTGAGACGGCTAGAGGTTGGTGAGGTCCACCGGGATGCGCGGCTCGCAGCCGTCCCGCAGGACGGTCGCCTCGATCAGGCCGTAGGGCCGGTCGGCGGCGAAGTAGACCTCGTTGTCGTTCTTCAGCCCGAAGGGCTCGAGGTCCACGAGGAAGTGGTGGCTGTTGGGCAACGAGAAACGGACCTCGTCCACCTCGGCGCGGTTCTCGATGATGCGCGAGCCCATCTGGTACAGCGTCTGCTGCAGCGAGAGGGAGTACGTCTCGGCGAAGGCCTGGAGCATGTGCTTGCGCACCTGCTCGTAGGACTTCTCCCAGTTGGGCATCCGCTGCTCGTCGTCGGTCCAGTTGAAGCGCCAGCGGCCGGACACCGAGGTGGCCAGGATGCGGTCGTGCGCTTCCTTCAGGGTGGTGTACTTGTCCTTGACGTAACCCCAGAACTCGGAGTTGGTCGAGTTCATCACCGTCAGGTCCTTCAGGCCCGAGACGACCTCCCACGACGAGCCGTCATAGGTGATCTGGGCCAGCCGGGTCTCCTGGCCCTTGCGCACGAACGAGTGCTTGACCTCGTCCGCGCCGATGAACTTCGAGTTGGCGTCGGAGGTCTCGATCCGCTCCCAGGCGTACTCCTCGACGCGGATGCGGGCGCGGTGGATGGCCGGCTGCGAGGTGACGAAGTGGCGGGCGAGGTGGATGCCGAACTGCTCGGCGGACTCGATGCCGTGCTCCTTGGCGAACGCGAACACCGTGTTCTTGGTGGTGTCGGTCGGCAGGACGTTGGCGTTGGAGCCGGAGTAGTGGACCTCCTCCATGTCGCCGCTCAGGGCGACGGAGACGTTCAGGTCCTTGATGTGGTGGGTGGCGCCGTCCCGCGTGATCTTGACGACCCGGTTCTCGGCCTTGCCGTACTGGTTCTGTCCCAGGATGGTGGGCATGAGCTAGCTCCCTCGGTAAACGGAGTAGCCGAACGGGTTGAGCAGCAGCGGTACGTGGTAGTGCTCGCCCGGCACGACGGCGAACGTGATCGCCACCTCCGGGAAGAACACCGCGGGCCCGCTGTCCCGATTCGCGGGGGCGTCCTGCTGCGCATCGGCTTGCTTCTTCTCGAAGTACGGCTCCACGGCGAAGTCGAGCCGTACGTGGGTGGTGCCCTCCGGCAGCGCCGGCAGGTCCTTGCACCGGCCGTCGGCGTCGGTCGCGGAGCCGCCGAGCGACTGCCAGTCCGCGTCCCGGCCAGGACGGGCGGCGAGGTGGACGGCGACGCCCTCGGCGGGGCGGCCGGCGGAGGTGTCCAGGATGTGCGTGGACACGGAGGCGGTGGTGCTGGTGCTCATGGTGTCAGGCGTCCTCTTCGACGAGTCGGGCCAGCCGGATGCGGTTGATCTTCCCCAGCTCGGTGCGGACGATCTCCCTCTCCCGCTCGGGGGGGTTGCCGAGCCGTTCCCGGGCCGCGTCCCGCATCTGCTCCCCGCTGCGGCCGGTGGCGCAGATGAGGAAGACATGGCCGAACCTCTCCTGGTAGGCCAGGTTGAGTTCGAGCATCTCGGCCTTGAGTTCCGCGGCGGCGCCGGCCATGCCGCGCTGCTCCCGCGCGGAGGTCGGATCGCCCGGCGCGGGGCGTCCGATCGGCGGGTGCCCGGCCATCGCCTCGGCCAGGTCCGCGGCGCTCAGCCCGGCCGTCGCGGCGTCACTGGCCGCGTGGAGGTCCGCCACGGTGGCGTACGGCCGGCCGGCCAGCAGCCGCCGGGCCCACTCGGTGGAGGCGCACGCCTCGTGGAGGGCGGCGAGGGCCGCCTGCTCCTCCAGGACGTTGAACCGGGCCAGGCCCGGGGGCGTGGAAGTCGTAGTCACGGGAGCCTCCGTGGCCGGAAACGGCCTTCGAGCGGAACGGGCTGCCCAGTAGCTAACGCCCTCCGAAACACGGCGTCAACACTTTGTTGAAAATTCCGGGTTACGAGCCGGGCGGCCCTCAGCCCTCCTTCTCGCGGTTGAGGTAGTTGTAGACGGTGAAGCGGCTCACGCCGAGCGCGCCCGCCACGGTCTCCACGCCGTGCCGGACGGAGAAGGCGCCGCGCGCCTCCAGTACGCGCACGACCTCCTGCTTGGCCTTGCGGTCGAGGTCGGCCAGGGGCACGCCCCTGCGGCGCTCCATGGCGGCGAGGATGTGGTCCAGGGAGTCGGCGAGCTGAGGCAGGCGCACGGCGACCACGCCGGCACCCTCCCAGGAGAGCACGACGTCGTCGGGGCCGGCCTCGTCGGGCGGGAGCAGCTCCCCGCCCATGGCGTCGACCAGCGGCTTCACGGCCGCGATGAAGGACTCGTCCCCGGCGCCGGTCACTTCGCGTCCTCCCCGACCACGTTGACCTGCAGCGAGATCCGGGTGGCGCCGGCCTGGAGGGACTTGCGCAGCAGCGCGTCCACGGCCGTCAGCACGCTGTCCGCACCACCCTCGGCCGTGTTGCCGAAGGGGCCGACGTCCACTGCGTCCAGCTCGGCCGCCTCGATGACCGCGCGGGCCGCCAGGGCGTGCGCCGGGGCCTCCTCGAGGTCGAAGGGTTCGGTCGTGAACTCCACTCTCAATCGCACGCGCACAACCTAACCCGCGGCCACGACTCCTGGGCAGGCCCGGCCGGGGACCGGCGTACGACCCCCTTGACAAGCCACGAGACCCACAGGCAGTCTTCCGTTAGGCAGAAATCAACTTCCACATTATGGAATTACAGGAAGGGAGCGCCGCCCCCGTGGGATTCGCAGACCAGCGCTTCAACGTCAACCTGTCGATCCTCTTCACGGAACTCCCGCTCCTGGAGCGCCCCGCGGCCGCCGCCGCGGCGGGCTTCACGGCGGTCGAGCTGTGGTGGCCCTGGGTCGACTCCCCCACCCCGCAACCGTCCGAACTCGAAGCGCTGAAGCGGGCGATCGAGGACGCGGGCGTCCGGCTCACGGGGCTGAACTTCTACGCCGGGCGGCTGCCGGGCCCGGACCGCGGGGCCCTGTCGGTGCCCGGCGCGGAGTCGGAGCGGTTCCGCGCCAACATCGACGTGGCCGCCGGTTTCGCCGCGTCCCTGGGCTGCACGGCGCTCAACGCCCTGTACGGCAACCGCGTCGAGGGCGTGGACCCGGCCGAACAGGACGCGCTCGCCCTGGAGAACCTCGTCCTCGCGGCCCGGGCGGCCGACCGGATCGGCGCGGTACTGCTGATCGAGGCGTTGAACAAGCCCGAGTCGCCGCTGTATCCGCTGGTGTCGGCACCAGCCGCCGTGGAGGTCGTCGACCGGGTGAACGAGGCGACCGGGCTCGGCAACGCCAGGTTCCTCATGGACCTCTACCACCTGGCCATGAACGGCGAGAACCTGCCGGCGGTGATCGAGCGGTACGCCGCCAGGACCGGCCATGTGCAGATCGCCGACAACCCGGGGCGCGGTGCGCCCGGCACCGGCTCGCTGCCCCTCGAAGACCTCCTCGACCGGCTGCGGAAGGCGGGCTACGACGGCTGGGTCGGCCTCGAGTACAAGCCGGGCGACCGCCCGAGCGCCGAGGCCTTCGACTGGCTGCCCCGCTGACCCCCGTACTGAAAGGCACCCTTTCATGAACAACCTTCCCAAGATCGCCTGGATCGGCCTCGGCATCATGGGCTCCCCCATGTCCGAGAACCTGATCAAGGCGGGTTACGACGTCACCGGCTTCACCCTGGAGCGGGAGAAGCTGGACCGACTGGCCGCTGCGGGCGGCTCCGCGGCCGGCTCGATCGCCGAGGCGGTCCGGGACGCCGACGTGGTGATCACGATGGTGCCGGCCTCCCCGCAGGTCGAGGCCATCGCCTACGGCCCCGACGGCATCCTGGCGAACGCCAGGCGCGGCGCGCTGCTGATCGACATGTCCTCGATCACCCCGCAGACCTCCGTCGACCTCGCGAAGGCCGCCGCGGACAAGGGCATCCGTGTCCTCGACGCCCCGGTCTCCGGCGGTGAGGCCGGTGCCGTGGAGGCGGTGCTGTCGATCATGGTCGGCGGTGAGCAGGCCGACTTCGACCGGGCCAGGCCCCTCTTCGAGGCGCTGGGCCGGACCATCGTGCTGTGCGGCCCGCACGGCTCGGGCCAGACCGTGAAGGCCGCCAACCAGCTGATCGTGGCCGTGAACATCCAGGCCTGCGCCGAGGCGGTGGTGTTCCTGGAGAAATCCGGCGTGGATCTGAAGGCCGCCCTGGACGTCCTGAACGGCGGCCTCGCCGGCTCCACCGTGCTGACGCGCAAGAAGGACAACTTCCTCGGCCGCGACTTCGCGCCGGGCTTCCGGATCGACCTGCACCACAAGGACATGGGCATCGTCACCGACGCCGCCCGCAACGTCGGGGCCGCCCTGCCGGTCGGCGCCGTGGTCGCCCAACTGGTCGCGTCACTGCGCGCCCAGGGCGACGGCGGCCTGGACCACTCGGCCCTGCTGCGGGCCGTGGAGCGCCTCTCCGGCGCCCAGGTCTGACCCGGCCCACCCCCGACTTCCGGGCCGCGGCGCCGCCGACACCTGTCCTGTCGCGCCCAGGCGGCACCGCGGCCCGGAACCTGCTTCAACAAACTGTTGACGCCTCGTTCCCCCACTTCTAGGCTCCACGAAGCGGAAACAGGTTTCCGCTGACTCCTGCACGGAAGGTCCACGATGTCGAAGCGCGTGCTCACGACCGAGTCCGGCGCCCCGGTCGCCGACAACCAGAACTCCGCCTCCGCCGGCGCGGGCGGCCCCCTGCTGCTCCAGGACCAGCACATCCTGGAGAAGCTCGCGCGCTTCAACCGCGAGCGGATCCCGGAGCGCGTGGTGCACGCCCGTGGCTCCGGCGCGTACGGCCACTTCGAGGTGACGGACGACGTCACCGGTTTCACCCACGCCGACTTCCTGAGCGAGACCGGCCGGCGCACGGAGGTGTTCGTCCGGTTCTCCACGGTCGCCGACTCCCTCGGCGGCGCCGACGCCGTCCGCGATCCGCGCGGCTTCGCCGTGAAGTTCTACACCGCCGAGGGCAACTACGACCTCGTCGGCAACAACACCCCGGTGTTCTTCATCAAGGACCCGATCAAGTTCCCGGACTTCATCCACTCGCAGAAGCGGGACCCGTTCACCGGCCGGCAGGAACCCGACAACGTCTGGGACTTCTGGGCCCACTCCCCCGAGGCCACGCACCAGGTGACCTGGCTGATGGGCGACCGCGGCATCCCGGCGTCGTACCGGCACATGAACGGCTACGGCTCGCACACCTACCAGTGGACGAACGCCGAGGGCGAGGCCTTCTTCGTCAAGTACCACTTCAAGACGAACCAGGGCGTCCGCTCGCTGAGCGGCGAGCAGGCCGCCGAGATCGCGGGCAAGGACCCCAGCTCCCACCAGACGGACCTGCTGCAGGCGATCGAGCGGGGCGTGCACCCGTCCTGGACCCTGTACGTCCAGATCATGCCGGCGGCCGAGGCGGCGGACTACCGCTTCAACCCGTTCGACCTGACGAAGGTGTGGCCGCACGCCGACTACCCGCTGCGGCGGGTGGGCCGCCTGGTGCTGGACCGCAACCCGGACAACGTCTTCGCCGAGGTGGAGCAGGCCGCTTTCTCCCCGAACAACTTCGTGCCGGGTATCGGCCCGTCGCCCGACAAGATGCTCCAGGGCCGGCTGTTCGCCTACGCCGACGCCCACCGCTACCGCCTGGGCGTCAACCACACCCTGCTCGCGGTCAACGCGCCGAAGGCGACGACCGCGCACAACTACGGCCGCGACGGCCTCATGGCTGCCAACGCCCAGGGCAGGCACGCGAAGAACTACGAGCCGAACTCCTACGACGGCCCGGTGGAGACCGGCCGCCCGCTGTCGGCCCCGCTGGCCGTGTCCGGCCACACCGGCACCCACGAGGCCCCGGCGCACACCAAGGACGACGACTTCTTCCAGGCGGGCGAGCTGTACCGGCTGCTGTCCGAGGAGGAGCGGCAGCGGCTGGTCGCGAACATCGCCGGCGGCCTCTCCCAGGTCTCCCGCGACGACGTGATCGAGAAGAGCCTGGCCCACTTCCACGCCGCCGACCCCGACTACGGCCGGCGCGTGGAGGAGGCGGTCCGCGCCCTGCGCGAGGACTGAGGCCCCGAGGACCGCGTCCGGGACCCGGCGGGGAGGCCGGGACCCGGACGCGCACGACCCGCGACCGAGCGGTCCGGATGAGGGGTGACCTCTCGGTACGGCGGGCAGAGCGAGGACCGCGGCGGCGTGCGAGCCAGTGCGGTGGTGAAGGACGCGGGTCCCCTTCTCGACCAGAGGGAAGGGTTCCCGGCTCCGTCGCGGCCGCCGCGGTCCTCCAGCTACGACCTCCGCGCGGAGGTCCCCCGGTCAGCCGCCCGGCGGCGCGAACGTCCTGTCGCGCCCAGCCTCGCGCCGTCGGACGGCCACCACACGGCGCGAGGAGCGCTCCCTGTCCCAGGGGGCGCTCCTCGCGCTGTCCCGGCTCGCGGCTCCCGGCTCCGGCCCGGGGTGCGTGTCCGGCGCGTCCGCAGGACGCTGAACCCATGGGAAATCCGACGCAGTACCCGCACATCGTGGTCCACGCCCCGGCACTGGACGGCTCCCGGCGGGTCACCGAGGGGGACGTGACCCTGGGGCTCGCCTCCCACCTGGACGACGTGGTGGAGATCCTGCGGCTGGCCGACCTGGACCGGATCGAGGTCGAGGAGAGCGACCTCGTCGAATGGCAGGGCGGCGGGCCGGAGGACTGGCCCGGCCTGACGGAGCCCGAACTGTAGTGACGCCGGGTACGGCGGTGGCCGTACCCGGCCTACGCATACCTCAAATCAACCTCTGAACAAGGGCGTTCAGGCTTCGGCGGCCGTCGCGCCCGGGCACATTACCGTCATGCGGGGCCCGCCGGCACGGGGGCGGCGGGCCCCGTACGGGGGTGCCTCATGGACCGTACGAACCCACCGCCGCTGGACGGTACGCCGCCTGACCCGTGCGCGATCGCCCTGCTGCGGGGCGGCGACCGGGCCGCCGTGACGGTCGCCGTGCTCGCCCTGCATCTGCGCGGCGCGGTCGACGCGGGCCGGCCGGGGACACTGCGCAGGACCGGCACGGGGGACGCCGGGGCCTTCCGCCATCCACTGGAGAAGGCGGTCCGTACCGGCCTCTACCGGCCCGCCGGGCCGCGGGAGTTGCCCGGCCGGGCGGTGGTCCGGCGCGCGCTCGCCAGGATGCGGGCCGAACTCGTGGCCGCCGGACTGCTGCGAGCACTGCCGCCGGGCCGCACCCGCGCCGCCCGCCGGCTCCTGGCCGGGCTGCGCGAGCGCCATCCGCTGCCGGAGGGCCCGGCCGGCCCGGAGGGCCTCGCGGAGCGGGAGGTGCTGCTCGCCGTCGCGCTGCACGGCGAGCGCGCCCTGACCGCGCTGCTGCCGCGTTTCGCCCGCGACTCCGGGCTCACCGGCCGCGGCGCCCTCGCCGACGAGGGCCTGTTCCCGTTCGGCCGGGGCAGCGGCATCCGCGGCATCACGTACCACGGGGACGACAGCGGCCGGGACACGGACCACGGCGGTTCCGGTGGCGGGGCCCACGGCGGCCACCACCACGGCGGCCACGACTTCGGAGGTGGCTGCGGGGGCGGCGGGTTCGACTGAGCGCGGGGGCACGCACCGCACGCCGGAGGGGCGGCCCGTCCCTCCCGGACGGGCCGCCCCTCGCTCGCTCGTGGCTCAGACCTTCAGCGGAGCGATCGCCGTCGGCGCGTGGCCGGGCTCGGTGGCGAGGTCCTCGAACTCGGTGATGTCGCCGATGTCCATGGTCCGGCTCATCGAGATGTTGGTGACCCGCTCCAGGATCGCCTCGACGACGACCGGCACCCGGTACTCGGCGGCCAGCTTCCCTGCCTGCTCGAAGGCAGGGCCGAGCTGGTCCGGCTCGGTCACCCGGATCGCCTTGCAGCCCAGGCCCTCGGCGACCTTGACATGGTCGACGCCGTAGACGCCGATCTCGGGCGTGTTGATGTTCTCGAACTCCAGGTTGACCTGGAAGTCGATGTCGAGACCGAGCTGCGCCTGCCGGATCAGGCCCAGGTAGGCGTTGTTCACCAGGACGTGCACGTAGGGGATCCGGTGCTGGGCGGCGACCGCCAGCTCCTCGATCAGGAACTGGAAGTCGTAGTCGCCGGAGAGGGCGACGACCGGGGAGTCGGGGTCGGCCTTGGCGACGCCGATCGCGGCCGGGATGGTCCAGCCGAGCGGGCCGGCCTGACCGCAGTTGATCCAGTGGCGCGGCCGGTAGACGTGCAGCATCTGGGCGCCGGCGATCTGGGAGAGGCCGATGGTCGTGACGTACCGGGTCTCGGGGCCGAACGCCCGGTTCATCTCCTCGTACACGCGCTGCGGCTTCATCGGCACGTCGTCGAAGTGCGTACGGCGCAGCAGGGTGGCCTTGCGTTCCCGGGTGGAGGCGACCCAGCCGGTGCGGTCGGGCAGCCTGCCCGCCGCCTTCAGCTCCCGGGCGGCCTCGACGAACAGCTCCAGCGCGGCCCTGGCGTCGGAGACGACCCCGTAGTCCGGCGGGAAGATCCGGCCGATCTGGGTGGGCTCGATGTCGACGTGGACGAACTTGCGGCCCCGGCGGTAGGTGTCGAGCTTGTAGCCGGTGTGGCGGTTGGCCCAGCGGTTGCCGATGCCGAGGACGAAGTCCGACTCCAGGAAGGTGGCGTTGCCGTAGCGGTGCGAGGTCTGCACGCCGACCATGCCGGCGTTCAGCTCGTGGTCGTCCGGCAGCGCGCCCCAGCCCATCAGGGTCGGGATGACCGGGGTCCCGGTCAGCTCGGCGAACTCGGTCAGCAGGTCGCAGGCGTCGGCGCCGATGACACCGCCGCCGGCGACGATGACCGGGCGTTCGGCGGCGAGCAGGAAGGACAGCGCCTTGTCGATCTGGGCGCGGGTGGCGACGGGCTTGTGGACCGGCAGCGGCGCGTACGTCTCCGGGTCGAACTCGATCTCCGTCTGCTGCACGTCGATCGGCAGGTCGATCAGGACCGGGCCGGGACGGCCTGAGCGCATCAGGTGGAAGGCCTGCTGGAAGACGCCGGGGACCTGAGCGGCCTCCATGACGGTGACCGCCATCTTCGTCACCGGCCGGGCGATGGAGGCGATGTCGACGGCCTGGAAGTCCTCCTTGTGCATCACGGCGGTGGGCGCCTGGCCCGTGATGCACAGGATCGGGACGGAGTCGCCGATGGCCGAGTACAGGCCGGTGATCATGTCGGTGCCGGCGGGCCCGGAGGTGCCGATGCAGACACCGATGTTGCCGGGGCGGGCGCGGGTGTAGCCCTCGGCCATGTGCGAGGCGCCCTCGACGTGGCGGGCGAGCGTGTGGTGGATGCCGCCGCCCTCCTTCAGCGCCTTGTAGAACGGGTTGATCGCCGCGCCGGGCACACCGAAGGCGTCGCCGACGCCCTCGAGCTTGAGGATTTCGACTGCCGCGCGGGCAGCGGTCATTCGGGCCATCGAGTACTCCTGCTTCGGCTGTCGGATGCGTACTCCCGTCGCGCCCCGCGGTGAGCACTGTCCATAGGGTCGTCGGATCACTCCCGCGAACTTTTTCCGTATTGCGGAAGTTCACTTCTACTATCTGGAAGTAATGTAAGCGGGGTGCCGAACGCCGTCAAGAGAGCCGGGGGCCTCCGCGAGCCGGGCCGGGCGGCGGGGCCAAGAGCCGGACAGGCGGACCGGGATGGAGGACGATGGGGGCGCTGCCCCGACGCGACGCCTGAAGATGGATGGGCCATGCCCGAGAGCGTTCCGCTGCACTGTCCGGCCTGCCGGCGCGAGCACGTCTACACCGCGCCCCCGTACCCCTGCGCCTGCGGCGCCCCCAGCGCCCCGCGGCTGGACGCGGCGGCCGGACCGGCCGTGCTCGTCCACCGGGCCTGGGACGAGGACTGGATCACCGTGCGCTGCACGGCCTGCGGCCGCCGCAACCAGTGGCCGCACCCGGAACTGGGCTGCCCGTGCGGCACGGTGCTGCGCATACCGGTGGCCGGAGCCCCGTCACCGGGTCCCGGCCACCGTGGTCCGGCGCGTTCCGCCGCCGTCGCCTCCACGCGGGACGCGGTCACCGCCGCCGTGCTGTGTCTGCGCAGGCTCGGCCACCGGGACATCCGGCGCGCCGACCAGCGCCCGCCGTCCGGCATCGGCCTGGCCGCGCCCGGTCTCGTCGTGCGGGTCGATCCGGCGGCGCGCCCGGCCTCGTCGCGGGACGTGGAGTGCCTCTGGCTGACGGCCATGACGGAGTCCGCGGACTGCGTCTACTTCTCCGCGGCCGGCTACACCGAGGCGGCCCGGCTCCAGGCGGACGCGCTGGCCGTCCCCCTGTTCGCCCTCGACCACGGGGGGACGGCCACGCCGGTGAACGGCCCCGGCCGGCTCCTCGTCCGGCAGGGCCCCACGTGAACCGCCGGACCTCTCGCCGTCAGGCCCCGTAGGTCTGCCGCAGCTCCACCTTGCGCACCTTGCCCGAGACCGTCATGGGGAAGGTCTCCAGGATCTGCAGCCGGCTGGGGATCTTGTAGTGGGCGAGCCGGTCGCGGCAGAAGGCGCGCAGGTCCTCCAGGGTGAGCGGGTCGGCGGGGTCCAGGGGGATGACGCAGGCCAGGACCTCCTCCCCGTACTTCTCGTGCGGTACGCCGACGACCTGGACGTCCCGGATCCCGGGGTGGGCGTAGAGGAACTCCTCGATCTCGCGCGGGTAGATGTTCTCGCCGCCCCGGATGATCATGTCCTTGATGCGGCCGACGATCTCGACGTACCCGTCCTCACGCATCACCGCCAGATCGCCGGTGTGCATCCAGCGGCCGGCGTCGACGGCCTCGGCGGTCTTCTCGGGCTCGTCCCAGTAGCCGAGCATCACGCTGTAGCCGCGGGTGCACAACTCCCCCGCCGTGCCGCGCGGTTGGGTGACCCCGGAGACCGGGTCGACGACCTTGACCTCCAGGTGCGGCAGGACCCGGCCGACGGTTGCGGTGCGGTGCTCCAGGTCGTCCTCGATGCGGGTCTGCAGCGAGACCGGGGAGGTCTCGGTCATGCCGTAGCAGATGGAGACCTCCGCCATGTGCATCTCGGCGACCACCCGCTTCATCACCTCCACCGGGCAGGGCGAGCCCGCCATGATGCCGGTGCGCAGGGAGGAGAGGTCGTACGCGGCGAAGCCGGGCAGGTTCAGCTCCGCGATGAACATGGTCGGGACGCCGTACAGCGAGGTGCAGCGCTCCCGCTGGACGGCCTCCAGCGTCGCCTCCGGGTCGAAGGACGGCGCCGGGACGACCATGCAGGCGCCGTGGGAGGTGACGGCCAGGTTCCCCATGACCATGCCGAAGCAGTGGTAGAAGGGGACCGGGATGCAGACCCTGTCCTGCTCGGTGTAGGCGACCAGTTCGCCCACGAAATAGCCGTTGTTCAGGATGTTGTGGTGGGAGAGCGTGGCGCCCTTCGGGAAGCCGGTGGTGCCCGAGGTGTACTGGATGTTGATCGGGTCGTCGCAGGACAACTCGGCCTCGCGCGCCCGCAGTTCCTCCTGCGGGACGGCGGAGCCGCGCTGGGCGAACGCCTCCCAGCCCGGATCGCCGATGTAGACGGTCTCCGTCAGCCGCGGGCAGCGGACCCGGACCTCCTCCACCATCGCCCGGTAGTCGCTCGTCCGGTGCCGGACGGTGGCGAACAGCAGGCGGATCCCGGCCTGGTTGAGGACGTACTCGACCTCGTGCGTGCGGTAGGCCGGGTTGATGTTGACCATGACGGCGCCGACGCGCGCGGTGGCGTACTGCACGAGCACCCACTCGGCGCAGTTGACCGCCCAGATGCCGACCCGGTCGCCCTTGGCGACTCCGCTCGCGAGCAGCGCGCACGCCAGCCGGTCCACCTCGGCGGCGAATTCGGCGTAGGTCCAGCGCCGTCCGGAGGGCACGTCGACGAGGGCCTCGCGTTCGGGCCAGGCGGCCACGGCGCGGTCGAGGTTGGCCCCGATGGTGTCGCCGAGCAGGGCGGTGGGGCCGGTTCCGTGGGTGTACGACAGTTCCGAGGTCACCGGAAGTCCTCCTCGCGGTACTCGTGGTCGGAGCCGGCGGCCGTGGCCTCGCGCAGCTCGATGCGGCGGATCTTGCCGGAGACGGTCTTGGGCAGTGCGGCGAACTCCAGCCTGCGCAGGCGCTTGTAGGGGGCCAGCACCTGGCGGGAGTGCTCGAAGAGCACCTTGGCCGTGTCGGGGCCGGGCTGCCAGCCCTCGGCGAGGACGACGTACGCCTTGGGCACGGCGAGCCGCAGTTCGTCGGGGGCGGGCACGACGGCCGCCTCGGCGACGGCCTCGTGCTCCAGCAGCGCGCTCTCCAGCTCGAACGGGCTGATCTTGTAGTCCGAGGCCTTGAAGACGTCGTCGCTGCGGCCGATGTAGGTCAGATACCCCTCCGCGTCGCGGGACGCGACGTCGCCGGTGCGGTAGAAGCCGCCCGCCATCGCCTCCGCCGTGCGGTCGGGGTCGCCGTGGTAGCCGGTCATCAGGCCGACGGGACGCTCGGACAGGTCGAGGGCGATCTCGCCCTCGTCGGCGCCGGGGGCGCCGGAGACCGGGTCGAGCAGTTCCACCCGGTAGCCGGGGCTGGGCCGGCCCATGGAGCCGGTCTTCAGCGTCTGCCCGGGACTGTTGGAGACCTGCACGGCCGTCTCGGTCTGCCCGAAGCCGTCCCGGATCGTGATGCCCCAGGCCCGCCGGACCTGCTCGATGACCTCCGGGTTGAGCGGCTCGCCCGCCGCGACCACCTCGCGCGGCGGGGTGGCGAGCTGGGACAGGTCGGCCTGGATGAGCATCCGCCACACGGTCGGCGGCGCGCAGAAGGTGGTGACCGCGTGCCGGTCCATCTCCGCCATCAGGCGGGCGGGGTCGAAGCGCGTGTAGTTGTGGATGAAGACCGTCGCCTCCGCGTTCCACGGGGCGAACAGGTTGGACCAGGCGTGCTTGGCCCAGCCGGGCGAGGAGATGTTGAGGTGCACGTCGCCGGGCCTGAGGCCGATCCAGTACATGGTCGCCAGGTGCCCGATGGGGTACGAGGTGTGGGTGTGCTCGACCAGCTTGGGGCGGGCGGTCGTCCCGGAGGTGAAGTACAGCATCAGCGGGTCGTCGGCCAGGGTGGGGCCGTCGGGGACGAAGTCGGCGGAGGCGGCGTACGCGTCCTCGAACGGCTCCCAGCCCTCCTCCGGCAGCCCGCCGACCGCGATCCGGGTGTAGGTGCCGGGTACCTCGGCGAACTTGGCGGTGTCCTCGGCCCGCACCAGCACGTGCTTCACCCGGCCGCGCTCCACCCGGTCGCGCAGGTCGGCGGGGCCGAGCAGCGGGGTGGCCGGGATGACCACCGCGCGCAGCTTCATCGCGGCCAGCGCGGTCTCCCACAGCTCGGCCTGGTTGCCCAGCATGACGAGGATGCGGTCCTCGGCGCCGACGCCCCGCGCCCGGAGGTGGGCGGCGACACGGCTGGAGCGCTCGGCCATCTCGGCGAAGGACAGCCTGGTCTCGGTGCCGTCCTCCTCGATGATGTGCAGCGCCGTCCGGTCGTTGCCCTCGGCGATCACGTCGAACCAGTCCAGCGCCCAGTTGAAGTGCTCGGGCCGCGGCCAGGCGAAGCCCTCGTAGGCGCGGGTGTAGTCCTCGCGGTGCTCCAGCAGGAAGTCGCGCGCGGTCCTGAAGACCTCGGTCGCCGTCGTCATCGGTGTCCTCCTAGAATCCGGACCATTGCCGGGCGGCTCTCTGGCATCGTCTAATCCGTGATGCAGGTCTCACTACCCCCGAACGGGGGTGTGGTCCACGGGTGAGCCGCACCGAAGGAGCGATGAGGTGACAGCAGAGGCCGTGGCGACGACGGAGATTCGCGGTGCGCTGGCCCGGCTGCGGCACGCCACGGGGCTCCCGGTCGCCTTCGGCGGGCTGGTGGAGGCCGGCCGGCCGCAGATCCGGATCAGCGAACTGAGCGGTACCCACACCGCCGCCCTCAGGTCCCTCGCGGTGACCTCCGGCAACGGGCTCGGCGGCAGGGCGGTGGCGCTGGCCCGTCCGTGCGCGGTGACGGACTACGCCGGTTCCCGGCAGATCAGTCACGAGTACGACGTGCCGGTGGCCGCCGAGGGCATCCACTCCGTGCTCGCGGTGCCGGTGGTGGTGCGGCGCCGGGTGCGCGGGGTGCTGTACGGCGCGCTGCGCTCGGCCCAGCCGCTCGGCGACCGCACGCTGGGCGCCGCGGTGGCGGCGGCGCGGGACGTGGAGCAGTCGCTGGTGGTGCGGGAGGAGGCGCGGGGGCTGCTCGCGGCGGCCCGGGCCGAGCCCGCCGGAGCGTACCGGAGGGCGGAAACCGGCCAGGAACAGGTGCGCGAGGCGCACGCGGCGCTGCGCGCGCTGGCGCCGCGGATCGCGGACCCGGAACTGCGTGCCGAGCTGCTGGCGGCCTGCGGGCTGCTGGCCGCGCCGCGCCCGGCCGGCGGCGCGAGCCTGGCGCCGCGGGAGCTGGACGTGCTGTCCTGGGTGGCGGCGGGCGCGACCAACGCGGCCGTGGCCGGGCGGCTGGGTCTGCGCCCGGAGACGGTGAAGGGCTATCTGCGCTCGGCGATGCGGAAACTGGGCGCTCACACCCGGGGGGAGGCGGTGACCGCGGCACGCCGGGCGGGGCTCTTGCCCTAGGGACCGGGCGGCCGGTGACGCTCGTAAGGAAACCTGGCCATTGTTGTGACCATGCCGCGAATTTTTTCCTGCGCTTGACCGTTTGTTATTTCCCTCACCACGACTTCCGTCCGAATTTCAAGAATCGTTGCCTAGAATTTGGCCCGGACACGACACAGGAGGGGAGCGGTGACCATGCGACGGGACTTCCAGGAGTCGGTTCGATGCCGCCCCGACCTGGTCATCGGCCGCGAAGAGCTGTTCGGGAGCGCCCGGGACCAGCTCGACTCCGGTGGCAGCGTGCTGCTCCACGGCCCCGCCGGAATAGGTAAATCGACGGTGCTGCGGGCATTGGCCGAGGAATACGGCGCCACCGCGCGCCGGGTCCTGCGCTGCTCGGCGACCGAGTCCGAATCCCACCTTCCGTTCCTGGCCCTCGCCGACCTCCTCGGCCTGGCCCTGGAGGAGGTCGCCCCCCGGTTGCCCGCCGCCCAGCTCACGGCCCTGGAGTCGGCGCTCACCGGCCGCGGCGAGTCCAGCCTCCAGCGCGACGGCCTCGCCCTGCGCCTCGCGGTGCTCTCCGCGCTCCGGGCGCTCGCCGACCGGGGCCCGGTCCTGATCGTCGCCGACGATCTGCAGTGGCTGGATCCGGCCAGTGCCGAACTGCTCGGCTTCGCCGCCCGCCGGCTCGGCGACACCCCTGTGCAGATGCTGTGTGCGGTGCGCACCGAGGACGAGGCCTACGACCGCCATCTGCGCGCCTGCCCGCCGGGCACCCTCTCGGTGCGGCTGGGCCCCCTCTCCCGCACCGAGCTGACCACGCTGCTGAACCACCGCGGCTACGACGGTCTCCCCCGCTCCACCGTCCGGGAGGTGCACCGCACCAGCGGCGGCAACCCGCTGTTCGCCCTGGAGCTGGGCCGCGTCCTGGCCGAGACCCCGGCCCCGCCCAGGCCGGGCGAGCCGCTGCCGGTGCCCACCTCGCTGCGCGCCCTGGTACTCAGCCGCCTCGACCTGCTCTCCGTGGAGGCCCGCCGCACCCTGCTGCTGGCCAGCGCCGGCGCCCGCCCCACCCTGGCCCTGCTGCACGCGGCCGGCCGGGAACACGCCGAGGCCGAGTGCGCCCAGGCCGCCGAGCTCGGCCTGCTGGCCACCGAGACCGACGACCCGGCCGTACGGTTCGCGCACCCGCTGATCTCCGCCGCGCTGTACGCGGAGGCGCCCGCGCAGGAGCGGCGCGCGGTGCACGCGGCGCTGTCGACCGCGGCCTTCGACCCGATCGAACGGGCCCGGCATCTGGCCCTGGCCACCACCGGCACCGACCCGGACGTGGCCGACCGGCTCGCCGAGGCCGCCGCGCTGGCACGGGACCGCGGGGCGCCGTCGGTGGCCGCCTCGCTCGGACTGCTCGCCGCCCGGCACACCCCGGCGGCCGGCGAGCCCGGGCCGGACGAGCGGCGGCTCCGGGCCGCCGAGGACGCCATCACGGCCGGCGAGGCCGACCTGGCCCGGGACATCGCGCGCGAGGTGCTGTCCCGGGCCGTGCTGCCCGCCGAACGGGTACGGGCGTGGATGGTGGTGATCGAGTCGGCCGGGCAGGCGCTCGGCGACGTGGACGCCGTCTTCCCGCAGGCCCTGGCCGACGCCGGGGACGACCCCAGGCTGCTCGCCCTGGTCCGTTACCAGCTCGCCTGGCGCGCCCTGGTCGTCGAGGGCGACTTCACCGAGGCCCGCCAGGAGGCCGCGCACGCCGCCGAGCTGGCCGCGCGGGCCGGTGACCGGCGCACCGAGCTGATGGCGCGTGCCTTCCAGGCGTCCACCGAGACCCTGATGGGCCATCCGGACGCCGCCGCCACGACCGCGCGGGCCCTGGAGGAGCCGCAGGATCCGTACGTCGCCTGCCACCACAACGGCGTCGGCTACGCCCGCTACCGCTGGCTGCTGATGAGCGACCAGCTCACCGAGGCCCGGGCCACCATCACCGCGCTGCTGCGCGAGGTGCGGCGGCGCGGCATGGTCGAGAGCGAGGTGCACTACCTGCGCATGTGCGCCGAGACCGAGCTGCGCGCCGGCCACTGCGGCCGGGCCCTCGACCTGTCCCGGGAGAGTCTGCGGCTGGCCCGGGACGCGGGCATCGGCGAGAGCGCGTCCGCGATGCTGGCCTCGCTCGCCGAGGCGTCCGGCGGCGACACCGAGCGGGCGCTGGAGCTGGCCCGCGAGGCGGTCGGGCACGCCGAGGAGGACGGCGACCAGATGTACCTCTCCCGCGCCCTGGCCGCCCTCGGCTACGCCCAGTTCGTCGCCGGGGAGCCGCGGGCCGCCGTGGAGTCGCTGGGCCGGGTGCGGGAGCTGGAGCTGGGGCTCGGCATCACCGACCCGGCGCGCGGCCGCTGGCACGGCGACCTCGCGGAGGCACTGGTGCTCGCCGGAGAGCACGGCCAGGCGCAGCAGGTCATCGACGGGGCCCGGGAGCACGCCGTCAGGCTGGGCCGGGAGAGTGTCGTCGCCGTCCTGGACCGGGCGGAGGCGCTGGCCCGGGCCGCCCGCGGCGACCACGAGACCGCCATCGCCCAGCTGACGTCCGCTCAGGAGCGGCTCGGCAGGCTCGGCAACGGCCTGGAGGAGGCCCGGGCGGCGTTCGCGCTGGCCCGGCTCCGCGCGCGGCAGGCGGAGGACCCGGCCAAGCGGAGGGCGGCGTACGACGAGGCCGTGCGGCTGTTCCGGCGCTGCCGGGCGCTGCCGTGGCTGCGCCAGGTGGACGAGGCCCTGCGCGCCCCGCAGCCGGAGCCCGCGCCGCCCGCCCGGGACCCGCTGGACGCGCTGGACGGTCTGGCCTCGATGGAGCGTCAGGTCGCCGCGCTCGTCATGGAGGGGGCCACCAACCGGGAGATCGCGTCACGGCTGTTCGTCAGTGTGAAGACGGTCGAGGCCACGCTGACCCGGGTGTACCGGAAGCTTGGGATCCGCTCGCGCGTCGACATCGTCCGATTGGCGGCGGCTCGCCGAGCGCGGTGAGCGAGGCGCTAGTTAACTGAGCCGGACCGAGGGTTTTCCCTCACCCGACCCCCTAGGGGGTTCCCTCATTGGGAGCCGAGGGACCCGGGCCTAGCGTAAAGGGCGTGCCGCTCGCCCGGGCACACGGGGTCGGTCCCTCCCCCAACCGCTCGGTCTCCCCCGGGCAGGGGGTTCCCCTCCCCATGTGCACCACCCCCACGCCCGTGCGAACCCCCCACCGGCCAAACCGAGGAGACGCATGTTCGGCCTCAGACGTGCCAGAAAGACCACCGCCACGCTCATGGCGACGGCCGCCGCCGCGGCCACCGCGCTCATCGCCTCCCCCGCCTCGGCCGACGCTCCTCAGCCCATCGTCGGGGGGACGACCACCACCACGACGGCGTACCCGTTCGTCATGCAGATCACGGACGCGTCCGGCAGCCAGTTCTGCGGCGGCACCCTGGTGGCCGCCAAGAAGGTGGTGACGGCGGCTCACTGCATGGTCGGTGAGACAACCAACAGCGTCCGCGTGGTCGGCGGCCGGACCTATCTCAACGGCACCGACGGCACGGTGAGCAAGGTCAGCAAGATCTGGATCGACCCGGACTACACCGACGCCACCAACGGCGACGACGTGGCCGTGCTGACCCTGTCGACGTCGATGCCGTACACGAAGGCGTCGTACGTCTCCTCCTCCCAGACCAGCGTGTACGCGGCCGGCACCACGGCCCGCATCCTCGGCTGGGGCACCACCTCGGAGAGCGGCAGCTCCTCCAACCAGCTGCGGACCGCGACCGTTCCGGTCGTGTCGGACGCCGGCTGCAGGAGCTCCTACGGTTCGGACTACGTCCAGTCCGACATGGTTTGCGCCGGATACACGTCCGGTGGCGTAGACACCTGCCAGGGCGACAGCGGCGGTCCCCTGTTGATCGGGGGCGTCCTGGCAGGGATCACTTCCTGGGGCGAGGGGTGCGCGGAGGCCGGTTACCCGGGTGTGTACACCCGGCTGACCACCTTCTCGGACCTCGTGACCGCGCAGGTCACCTCATAGCCCCGAGGACCACCCGAGCACCTCTCGGGTAGATGCCGGGGGGCGTTGCGAGCCACCACGAGCGGCCCGCAACGCCCCCCTTTCCAAGTCCCGTCCCCCGGGCACCGGTTGCTCCGGACGGGTGAGGGGCTCAGCGCGGTACGACGGTGCCGAACCGGATGTCGTGGGGCTTCCCGGGGTGCAGCGCGGCCAGCATGCGGGCGCCCTCCTCGGCGACCTCCTCCCGCTGGCCCTTCGTCAGCTCTCCGAACGGCTCGACGACGAGCGTGGTGCCGTCGGGCATCCACACGCCCGCCAGGAAGCCGTCGACCAGGAGGGTGCGGTAGGCCTGGTTGCCGCGCCGGGCGCGGCCCCGGTACTCGGGGGGTACGACACGGCCGCGGTCGGCGTGGGAGAGCAGCAGGTTGTCGTACTCGGGCAGGAAGCGGGGCGGGGCCGGGGTGTCCGGGTCGGGGCGGGACGCGTCGGGCAGGTCGAACAGTTCGACTCCGCCGGCGTCGCGGAAGGTGACCAGCCGCGGGCGCAGCCGCTCGAAGGCGTCCCGGAGCCGGGTGAGTCCGGACCAGGTCTGCATGTCCTTGACGGAGGCGGGACCGAAGGCGGCGAGATAACGCGGGATCACGGTCTCCGCAGCCGGGGCCGGTTCGGCGGGGCGGCCCAGCCAGTGCTCCGCGGTGGTGAGGGCCACCCGGCCGGCCCGGCCCCACAGTCCGCGCGGGGTCACCTGGACCAGGGGCAGGGTGCAGCGGGCGGCGACGGCGAGCGACCCCGGGTCCGCGTCCGGCCACTCGGCGCTCAGCGCCTCGCGCAGCTGGGCCATGGTCCGCGGCTCCGCCTCCACCAGGTCACGGGCGACGGCGGCCAGCCGGCCGAGGTCGACGCCGGCCAGGCCGGTGCGGAAGTGCGTCAGCTCCCGCACCCGGGCGGCCTGGACCAGCGGCCGCAGGGTCAGGCAGTCGTCGGCGGTGTGGGTGTGGATGGTGGAGCGCAGGGTGACGATGCGGACGGCCGCGCGGTCCGCCATGAGCCGGGACAGCCGCTCCGGCGTGAACCCCTCGAGCCGGGCGGCGAGAGCGTAGTACGGGGGCTCGGTGTTCTGCGCCTGCAGGCCCAGGAGGTGCCGTACGGCGTCCTCGGCGGACAGCGGGGAACGGCGCAGCAGGAGCTGCCGGTCCAGGGTGGCGCGGTTGAGGGCGCGGGTGTCCAGGAGCGGAGCCGGGGCCGTGCTGCTCTTCGTCATGGAGGCACGCTAACCGGCCTTGCGGACACCTTCTGTCCGCGGCCGGCGGACCGGATCCAGCGGGCGATCTTGCGCGGGCGAGCCGAGAATGGGCGAGGGCACGTTCCGATCCGGGGAGAGGAGCCGGAGGTGTCCGAAGAGCCGGCCGCACGCATCGCGGAATTGATCGAGCCGCTTCGGGTGGCACCGGGTGCGCGGGTGGACCTGAGCCGGGACTTCGACCCCGGCTACCGGGCGGGCCTGCGCAAACGCGACGCCGAGGAGCTGTTGCGCGCCGGGGTCGCCCTGCTGGCCGAGTACCAGCAGCGGCTGGCCGCCCAGGACACCTACGGCGTCCTGCTGTGCCTCCAGGCGCTCGACGCCGGGGGCAAGGACGGCACGATCCGGCACGTGATGAGCGGCCTCAATCCCCAGGGCGTACGCGTCAGCAGCTTCAAGGTGCCCTCGGACGAGGAACTGGAGCACGACTACCTGTGGCGCTACGCCCGGCGGCTCCCCGAGCGGGGCGAGATCGCCATCTTCAACCGCTCGCACTACGAGGAGGTCCTGGTCGTACGGGTGCACCCGGAGAACCTCGTACGGCAGAAGCTGCCCGGGGAGGCGCGCGGACCGGACGTCTGGGAGCGGCGCTACCGCGAGATCAACGAGTGGGAGCGTCATCTGACCGACAGCGGGTTCAAGGTGGTCAAGCTCCTCCTGAACCTCTCCAAGGAGGAGCAGCGCGCCCGGTTCCTGAAACGGATCGACCTGCCGGAGAAGAACTGGAAGTTCTCCGCGGCCGACGTGCGCGAACGGCGGCACTGGGACGAGTACCAGCGGGCCTTCTCCGCGATGCTCTCGGCCACCAGCACCGCCTGGGCCCCCTGGTACGTCGTTCCGGCGGACCGCAAGTGGTTCGCGCGGATCTGCACGGCGGCCGTCCTCGCGCACACCCTGATGGACATCGACCCCCGCTACCCCGAGGTGAGCGAGGAGGCGCGCAGGGACCTGCTGGCCGCCCGGCGAGAGCTGGAGCGGGAGGCGCCCGCCGGTGCCCCGGCCGATCCGTACGCGGCGCGGCAGGCGCGGGCGGACGGCGGGCGCGGGGCCGGCCCGGAGCGGCGGGACGGCGGCGAGCGCGGAGGATCCGTCGAGGGCGGGAGACAGGGCCAGCCCCGGCAGCGCGGGAAGCGAAGCGGCCGGGGCTGACGGGCCGGGGCACCATCCGCCCGGATCGGTGGCGACGCGATGACGGTGCGGCCGCTCCTGTGGGAGCTGGGCAAGTCGCTGGCCCGCCGGTCCAGGAGCACCGGGTGAGCGGACGCCCGGCGGCCGCGCCCGGCAGCGGGGCCGGTGGTGCGTTCCGCGCCGTGCCGGGTGCGGGCCCTCAGCGGGTGTCGCGGCCGACGGCGACGCGGCCCATGGTCAGGGCCAGCCGGCGGACTTCGCGCCAGTTCATGGCCGGTGCCACGCGGGGCGCGCCGGGGCGGTGGCGCGGCACGCGTACGCGCAGGACGCCCGGCTCGATGCGGCAGCGCACCGGGGTGGGCAGCGTCAGGGCCTCGCCGTCGACGCCGGCCGGGACGGCGGTGGCGTCGGCGTCCACCACGACCTCGGCGGCCGTGAAGCCGGTGAGCCCGCGGCTGCGTCCGCCGAGCAGCAGCAGTTCGGTCGCCTCCGTCGTGCTGTTCACCTCGACGACCAGCACGCCCAGCCGGCCGGAGTCCAGCCGGTCCCGGTGGCCCAGTCCCGCCGCGTCGTCGCCGTGGTAGGGGTTGTTGCTCACCAGGACGGCCTGGGGACCCGTCAGTCTCCGCTCACCGGCGCGCACGACGAGCCGTGGGCCGCTGTGCCGGGTGAGCAGGTCCGGCAGCATCTCCAGGGTGGTACGGGCCTTGTCCTCGCGGTAGGCGGGGCTCTGCACCACGGCCGCGTACACGCCGAACGAGGCGTTGTTGACGAAGACGCGCTCCGTGCCGTCGTCCGCGGGCCCCCGTCCGGAGCTGATACGCCCGAGGTCGACGCGGAGTTCGACGCCGTCGGTCAGCGCCTCCAGGCAGGCCGCGGGGTCCTGCCGGTCGAGGCCCAGGTCCATGGCGAAGTGGTTGCGGGTGCCGGCGCTGATGACGACGAACGGCACGTCGTGTTCGGCGGCCACCCCGGCGACCAGGGCCTGGGTGCCGTCGCCCCCGGCGACGCCGAGCAGATCGGCTCCGCGCCGCACGGCCTGCCGCGCCAGCTCGGCCACGTCCCGCGGTGCGGCCGGGTCCAGTACCTCGACCTCCGCGCCGAGGGCCCGGGCGCGCTCGACGAGGCGGAATTCACCGACCTTGCCGCCGCCGGAGCGCGGGTTCATGATCAGGAAGGGGTGCCGGGCCCGCCGGGCCGCGAGCTCCGGCATGGCCGGCACGTCGTCACCGGCGAGTGCCGCCCGGCCCGCGGAGACGGCCAGCGTCCACAGACCGAGCGAGACCAGCACGACCCACAGCAGCCCGGCGGCGGCGTACAGGGCGAGGACGGCGAGCGGCGCCGCGATCACCAGTACCACGGCCAGCGACCTGGCCCATCCGGTGCGGCTCAGCAGCCACCACACGCCGGCCGCCGTGAGGACGGTCCCGGCGAGGCCCACGGCCACCAGGACGACGCTGCCGAGCCCGGCGAAGGCCGGCAGCACCGCCACCGCCGCCACGCCCGCCACCAGGGCCAGACGCGCGGTCCAGCGCCTGTTCATGCGGCAACCTCCCGTTCCGTCGTCCCAGGCTACGAGCGGGCGCCACGACCGGCATGTCCGCGCCCGGCGCGCCCCGCCGGACCGGTGGCCACATCCGGACCGTTCCCTTCACCCCGTGTGGTGTCATTCCGGTGGATCAAGAATCGACAACCGAGGAGCAGGGATGTCCGAGGCTTTGGTGCTGGGCGGTGGCGGTGTGGGCGGGATCGCCTGGATCACCGGGGTGCTGACGGGACTCGCCGACGCGGGGCATGACGTCACCGGAGCGGATCTGCTGCTCGGGACGTCCGCCGGTTCCACCGTCTCGGCACAGCTGGGCAGCGGACTGGGGCTGGCGGAGCTGTTCGCGCGGCAGGTGGACCCGGCGCTGCAGTCCACCGAGATCATGGCCGAGATGGACCTGGAGGGGTTCGCCGCCGAGATCGGTGCCGCGGCGTCCGCCACCGCCTCCGTGCCGGAGCTGCGCCGGGCCGTGGGGCGGGCGGCGCTGGCGGCGCCGACCGTGCCGGAGCCGCGGCGGCGGGCGGTGATCGAGTCGCGGCTGCCCTCGCACGGCTGGCCGGAGCGCGCGCTGCGGATCGTCGCCGTGGACGCCGAGAGCGGGGAGCCGCGGGTCTTCGACAAGTACTCGGGGGTACCGCTGGTCGACGCGGTGGCGGCGAGCTGCGCCGTGCCCGGCGTGTGGCCGCCGGTCGGCATCGACGGGCGGCGTTACGTCGACGGCGGGGTGCGCTCGATGGCCAACCTCGACCTTGTGGACGACGCGGACCGCGTGGTGGTGATCGTGCCGATGGGCATGACGGAGCCGTTCCCCAGCGAACAGCCGGTGGAGAGGTCGGTGCGGGAGCTTCGCGCCCGGGGCACCGAGGTCGTGGTGGTGGCGCCCGACGAGGCGGCGCGGGCGGCGATCGGCGACAACCCGCTGGACCCGGGAACCCGCGGCCCGGCCGCCGAGGCGGGCCGGGCACAGGGACGGGCGCTGTGCCTGCCCTGGCGGCACGGCTGAGACGCCCCCGGCGCTCAGGAGCCGTGGTCGCAGACGGAGTTCAGCCAGGTGAGGCTCTCCGGGCTGCTGAGGCTGTCCAGGTTCCTCAGCAGGTCGTCCAGATGCCGCTCGCCCGGGTCGGCGAGGAAGTCGATGGTCGCCTGCGCGAAGGCGTCACGGACCTGCGGCGGCATCGCGTCGGAGGCGTCGAAGCAGTGGACGGCGTCCTTGTCGAGAAGGGTCCGGGCCAGCGAGCGGTGCCAGCCCGCACCGACGTCATCGGCGGACGGCTGGGCCCCGGCGTGCACGGAGAAGCCGGACTCCTTCGCGACCCAGGCCCGTTGGGCCCCGGCGGAGGCCAGGTGGCGGATGAGCGCTCTGGCCTGCGGGGTCGCGTGCAGCAGGGCGACCAGGTCTCCGGAGACCTCCCAGGCGTCGTGCGCCGTGGCGCCGGGAATCAGCCGGGAGGAGGGCGTGTAGCGGCCGTCCGCCTTCTTCCAAGGGCCGAGGTCCCGGATGAAGGAGGCCTGGTGCTCCAGGGAGCACCGCGGCGGGTCGGCGGTGACCAGCTCGGACGCCTGCTGGTACTCGGTGAGCAGGGCGCGCTCCACGAGGGCCTTGTGGCCTCCGGCGCCGGCCAGCCGGCCCCAGGTGGTCCAGGCCCGCTTCACCTCCTTGGACTGCCAGGACAGTCGGCCGCGGGCCCAGCGCTCGTAGGCGCCCGAGCCGTACTGCTGCAGCAGGATGTCCTCGATCCAGTCGGTGCCGGGCCAGCCGCTGGTCGCGCCCGAACCCATGCCGAGGCACCACTGCCCCGGCCGCCCGGCGATCTCGTTCAGCGTTCCCGGAGGGGTGCGCGCGGGGTACCAGACGATGCTCTTGAGGTCGGCCTTGAGCGGGAACCAGTACACGTGCCCGTTCAGGGGCGTGACCCAGGACTCGCTGAAGTCCTCCCGCCGGATGAGCTCGTCGAGCGGCTTCAGCTGCTGCCGGCCCGCGTAGGCGGCCAGTTCGCCGGGGCCGGTGAGCACCACCACGTCGGGTGGTGTGCCGGTCTCCACGTCGGCGCCGAGCACCTGGCTCTCGGCGGAGCTGCCCTGGTACTCGACCTTGATGTGGTGCTCCCGCTCGAAGGGTTCGATGACCGCCTCGCGGAAGTACCGCGCGTCCCTGCCGGTCCAGTTGGCCAGCAGGGTGACGGTCGGTTCCTGCCCCAGCGCGCGTACGCCGGTCACGACGGCCGCGGCCAGCACGGCCAGGCAGCTCGCCACGACGGTGACCGTGCGGACCGCGCGGCGCCGGGCGCCGGGGGCGGCCCGGTCCTGCCCGGGGGCGCTCACCGCGGCCTGAACCGGTAGTCGTCGATGTGCGGCCGCAGACCGGCCTCGGTCAGTGCCATGAGCAGGACGCCTCCTATCACGATCCACGCCGAGGCCGCGGCGCGGAAGCCGGTGTGCGCCAGGAACGACGCGGTGCGCGGTCGCGCGTCCGTGACGGCCTGCCCGGCCACCACCTGGTCGAGCAGGCCCCGGGTGTCGGCCATGCCCCGGTGGGTCCACACCGTGAACAGCACCAGGGTCAGGAACCCGCCGGCCGTCAGTGCCGCGGCACCGATGAGCTGCCGGTTGTACCGCCGCCGGAAGCGGCGGCGCAGGAACAGCTGGGTCTCCGCCAGGGCCGCGCCCAGCGCGAGGACGCACAGCCCCGCCACACTCCAGCCGAGCCACAGCGGCCAGCCGAAGGAGGTCTGCCGCTGCACCGCGGCCCGCTGCTGGTCCTGCAGCAGCTTCAGCCGGGCCTCGATGCCGGACTCGCCGCTCCGCAGCATGCTGGTCGCGTAACTCATGTAGGCCCTCCGCAAGACGCTGTTGCTGGGCTCCAGTTGGGCCCTCTGCACCATCGCGGTGTATCCGGTGACCAGGCCGGCGACCGTCTGCAGGGCCTGCCGGCCCGCCGGCCCACCCACGTCGTCCGCGGCGGCTTCGGCGAGACTCTGCGCGGCCACCGAGATCTGCTTCTGGAACTCGCTGGTCGACGGGGTCGCCCCGTTCGCGTCGGCCTGTGCCTCGCCGAGCGCCTTCAGCGCGGTGTCGATGGCGACGACGGCGGGGGCGCTGGCGGTGCGCAGCGGGCCCGCGTCCGCGTGCACGCCCTGGTAGGAGACGAACAGGGACAGGGTCAGCAGCGCGGACAGGACCAGCAGCAGACGCCGGCGCACGGCGAGGTCGTACGCGGTCGTGCTGCCGTCGGGCGGCCGCCGCCCGGCGCCGAGGAGGCGGCCGAGCGGGCGGGGCAGCGGCGGGCGGTGGCGGGGGCCGGCGGTGTCGCGCGCGGGCAGCGGGCCGCCGGGTCCGTGGCCCCGTCCCGTCCGCGCCGCCGCCGGCTCCGTCCCGGCGCTCACGCCGTCCCCCTCAGCAGACGCCCGCACTCGCCCCCGCAGTAGACCGAGTCGGCCGGGCCGAGCCACGCGCAGTCCGGGCACTCGACGAGGTCGTCGGAGCCGGCCGGCTCGAGGGGGCCCGGCGGGCCCTCCGCGCCGGCGGACGGTGGTCCGGCGGACGGTGTTCCGGCGGGCGGTGGCTGCGGTGGTGTGGTCATGGCGCTGGAGAGGATCAGGTGCTGCCAGTCGACGTCCTTGAGGCCGTCGCGGACCCGGCCGGTGCCCGGTACGGCCTCGATCCGGCGCAGGGCGGCGAGCAGTTGGGCGTCGTCCAGTTCGGCGGCCAGGGACAGTGCCCGGGCGAGGGCGCGGTCCGCCTCCGCCCCGCCCTCCGCGCGGCGCAGCCAGGCCCGGTACGCCCGGGCCACGGCCGCGCTCGTCTGCTGGTACAGCTCGTGGCGGCGGACGCCGGGGTGCGGCTGGGAGGCGTCGAGCGGGTTGTCGGTCCAGCGCACCAGGACGGGCCGGGGCGCGGGCAGCCGTACCGGGTGCCCGGAATCGGGTACGACCGCTTCCACGGCCGCGAGCTGGAGGTCCTCGCCGGTGTCGCGGCCGGTGGGGTCGGCGGTCAGGACGACCTGGAAGTGCCTGGTCTCCTCGCCCCAGGCGCGGGTGACGTACTCGGCACCCCGCTCGCCCGGCCCGGCGTCGAGGGCGTGGAGTTCCCGCTCGCTCGGCACCACCTGCTTGACCTGGCGGATCACCGTGCCGGGGGCCGGGGTGATCCTGATGCGCAGCTCGGGGACCGCCGTGCCGAGCAGCGAGTTCGTCAACTCCTCGTACGCGGCTGTGAGTTCCGACTCGCGACGGACCGCGCCGGCCCGGCCGTGCAGCCGCCGGGTGATACGCAGCAGGAGGTCGGCGTCCCAGTCGTCGCCGATTCCCCAGGCGTCGCAGACGAACCGGCCGTCGCAGGCCTCCAGGGCGGTGTCCAGCGGCATGCCGGCGCGGTGGTCGTGTTCGTTGCGGCCGTCGGTGAGCAGCAGGACGTGCTTGACCGGCGCGGCCTGCTTGCTCAGCAGCCGGCGGGCCAGGTCGAGCCAGTGGCCTATGGCGGTGCCGCCGTCCGCGTCCAGCAGCCGTACGGCACGTTCGGCGGCCGCGCGTTCGGCCGGCCCGGCGACCGCCATCACCTCCTGGCCGGGGCCGGGATGGACCACCGAGGCGTCGAACCGGCCGGACAGCACGGCGAACGCGGTGCCCTCCGGCAGCAGCCGCAGGGCCGCCGCCGTGGCGTCCTTGGCGGCGTGCAGCTTGGCGGCCGGGTGCAGCATGGAGCGGGAGGTGTCCACGATCAGCACCTCGGCGAGGGCGGGGCCGGCACCG
The DNA here is from genome assembly GCF_040704065.1 of Streptomyces sp. NPDC047869. Taxonomy (NCBI): domain Bacteria; kingdom Bacillati; phylum Actinomycetota; class Actinomycetes; order Kitasatosporales; family Streptomycetaceae; genus Streptomyces; species Streptomyces sp. NPDC047869. The sequence goes on along the minus strand of NZ_JBEYRK010000009.1, from coordinate 158,087 downwards.
CGGGCGGACCCGGTGGCGTTCCGGGAACCGCCCCCGCCGACGCCGACGCCGATCTCCAGGATGGCGTGCATCTCCCGGGCACGGGGCCGGCCCGTCGCGCCCGGCGTCACGGGCAGCTCCTTGTTCTGGCCGACCGCCAGGGTCACCTCGATCTCCTCGGCGTCCCCCGTGCTCCCGGCGCTCATGACTGCCTCCTCTCTCGCTTCCCTGGGTGTGGTCGGCGTTCTCAGAACGTGGTCATCGGCCGCACGGCGTGGGCCAGATCGAGCAGCCGGCCATGTTCGGCGGCGGTACGGGCCTGTGCCGCAAGCTGCCGGAAGGACTGCTCCAGCAGGGTGCGCATCTTGTCCTCGGCGCCGGATCCGAGCAGGTCGCCGGCCGGGAAGTCCGGCCCCCAGCCCTGTTCCGGGCGGCTGTCCAGGACGTTCTCCCGGACCTCGGCGACCAGCCGGGCCCGCGAACCGCCGTCGGCGGCGCCGCCGTCCAGGTGCAGCTCCGGCAACCGCCGCACGGCGTCCCGCAGGTCGGCCGGGGTGGGCGGGCGACCGTGCAGGAGTCCGGCGCGGATGCGTACGGCCGCGACGCGGGCGGCGTCGTAGTGGCGGGAGGTGGCGGGCACGGCGTCCAGGACGTGGACGGCGGCGTCCCGGGCGCCGGCCGCCAGGTGGCCGCGGGCCAGGCCGAACGCGGCGGCGGTGTGCGCGAAGTCCCGCGCCCGGACCGCCTCGTAGAACCTCATCGCCCGGCTCGTGTTCCGGCCGCCGGCGTGTTCGGCGCAGTGGGCGAGGGCGAGCTTGGGCACGTACTCGCCGGGCAGCGCCCGGTAGACGGCCTCGAAGCAGCTCTCCGCCTGCCGCACCTCGGCCTTGCTCAGGTGCAGCACGCCCCGGTGCCAGGCGATGCGCCAGTCGTGGGCGGCGGAGCGTTCGCCGAGCAGGGTCTCGGCCTCGGCCAGCCAGTTCCTGGCCTCACCTTGTTCGCCCTTGCGCAGGTAGGCGCGGCACAGCCAGAGCGCGGTCTCGGGGGTGCCGAGGCGGGATTCGCGGGGCCACTGCCGGGCCACCCGGTCGGGGGCGTCGGGCGGGAAGGTGTCGAGCAGCAGGGCGGCGCCGTCGTCGGGGTCGGGGACCGGTTCCGGGAGGGCGCCGGCGACCTCGGCGGGCGGGGGCGGGGAGACGTCCAGTGCGGCGGGCCGTCCGCCGGCGCGGCCGGTCCAGTGGTCCAGGGCCGGGATGGCGCCGAGCCCGGCGTCCAGTCCGGCCTCGGAGGCGCGGAACCGGGTCGAGCTCTCGGGCAGTTGCTCGCCGAACTGGAGTGAGCGGAACTCCCGTAGCACTTCCCAGCATTGCCGGGACATCTCGGCGGCCGACCGGAACCGGGCGCGGGGTTCGCCGTGGGTGGCCCGGTCGATGAGGCGGCGGAAGGAGTCCGGGGCGAGACCGCGGGCCGGTTCGGCGCTGCGGGCCAGGGCCTGGAGGGTCATTCCGACGGTGTAGAGGTCGCTGTCGACGTGCCAGCCCCGGCTGTCGATCTCCTCCTTCGGCGGGGCGAAGGTCGCGGTGTAGACGTAGGCGGAGGCGCGGTCGCCGATCGCGCGGACCGCGCCGAGGTCGATGACCTTGATCGCCCGTCCGAAGTGGATGACGTTGGCGGGCTTCATGTCGCAGTACAGCAGGCCGCGTTCGTGCATGTACTGCAGGGCGCCGAGGATCTTGCAGCCGTAGGTGAGCACGTGGTCGAGGCGGGGCCGGCCCTGGAATATCCGCTCGGCTTCGTCGGCGTCGAAGAGCTGCTGCAGGGAGGGGCCGGCGATGTAGTCCATCACGAGGTAGCCGGTGGGGGAACGGCCGGCGGACCCGTGTTCGGCGTAGGTGATGATGCGGACGATGTCGGGGTGGTGCAGGTCGGTGAGCGAGCGGCGTTCCTCGACGGCGTTGCGGCGGGCGAGCGCGTCGTGCACGTTGATCAGCCCCTTGAGGACGACGCGGTAGCCGTCGGCGCGGATGTCCTCGGCGAGGTGGATCCAGCCGAGGCCGCCGTGCGCCAGGCAGCCGAGGATCCGGTAGTGGCCGGCGACCACTTCGCCCTTCTCCAGCTGGGGCAGGAAGGAGTAGCGGGTGCCGCAGCGCGGGCAGCGGCCGGTGGCGCGCGCGGGCTGGCCGCCGTAGCCGACGCCGATGGTCATCGTGCAGCCGTTCGCGCCGCAGCGGCGGCCCCCGGTGGGCGGCCGGGGGTCCTCGACCGGTGCGCCCTCGGGCACGGGCACCTCGGGCAGCAGGACCAGTCCGTGCTGGTCGAGTTCCCCGACCCCGGCGACGGCGTGGACGGGGCCTGGGCCTGGCGGCTCCTCGGTGCCGGGGCCGGGGTCCGCATCGGGCCGCGGGGGCGGCGGATCGAGGCTCCGTCCGCTCCGCGGCTCGGCCCGCGGCTCCTGGTGGCGGTGCCCGCAGGTGTCGCAGTAACCGGTGGCCATGATGTGGCCCGCGCAGCCGGGCCGCAGGCACGACGTCATCGGGCAGCACCTCCGTTGCCGGGTGCGGAGCCGGAGCAGAAGCCGACGAACCGCTCCACGGCGCTCTCCGCCTCGGCCACGTCGCAGGGAATCTGCCGCAGCAGCGACAGAGCGCGTTCGTAGAGCCGGTAGGCCTCCATGACCCGGTCGTCCTCGGACGCGGCCCGCTGTCTGCACAACGGCCACTCGGCGGTGACCCGGCCGAGGAGTTCCTCGCGGCGGCGCAGCCGGGAGTCGAGGACGTCCACCGCCTGCTCCAGCCGCAGGCGGCGGCGTTCGGCGGCGTCCTCGAAGGTGAACAGCAGGTCGGCGCGCCCGGGTTCGCGTTCGGGCTCGGGGGTGTGGGCGACCCACTCGCGCAGCATCCGGGTGCGCCGTACACCGGCCTCGGCCTGGTCCAGCAGCCGCCGGGTGGCGGGGTCGGGCAGCACCCGGTCCCGGCGCTCGTCCAGCGCGGGGCCCAACTCGTCGACGATGTAACGGAGTTCGTGGTCCAGTCGGCTCCAGCGGCCGCGCAACGGCCGCTGGACGAAGGACTCGGCGGCCCGGTCGGCACGGCCGCCCCGGCGGCGGAAGACCAGGAGCAGCCGTGCACCGTGCTGGGCGAGCCGGTCGAGCAGGCCGAGCAGGTCGTCGGGTTCGGCGGCCCGGTCGACACCGGCCAGCACGGCGGCGAGCGGGACACGCAGAGCGCCGAGCCGCTCCGGCCGGGGGTCGCCGCTGATGCCGAGCCGTTCGGCGATCCGGCGCATGACCTGGCCGGACGTCATGTCGGTGACGTCCAGCGCGAGGTCGTGGCCGCCGGCCGGGGGCACGGTCTCGGGCGGGTCGTGGGTGAAGGCGCTGGTGTTCTGCCGGGTGCGCAGCTCCCGGTCGGCCAGGGTGACGGCACGGTTGAGGGTCCAGGCGCGCGCGCCGCGGGCGGGGACCACCGTGACCAGCACCGGCCAGCCCTCGCCCCGGAACCAGGAGGCGAGTTCGGTGGCGAAGGGCACGTCGAGCCGGCCCACGGCGGGCGTCGCGGTGCTGCGCAGCGCCGGGTCGACGGCTTCGGCGCCGGCGCTCCAGGCGGCGGCCTGCGGCAGATGGCTCAGCACGGTCTCGGTGGGGCTCATGTAGCTGAACACGGAGCCGGATCCCTCGTCGACACTGAGCACGATCCCGATGACCTGGTCGGTCTCGTGGTCGATCACCGGCCCGCCGCTGAAGCCGGGGACGGCCAGTTCGCCCGGCGTCTGCGGGCGCAGCTGCACCTGGCTGTCCCGGCCCCGGGCGGCCACCAGGGTGGCGCCGTGCCAGCGGCCGCCGGCGTCGCCGTCCGGGAAGCCGTACATGCTCACCGGTCCGTGCGGCGCGGCGAGCCGGTGCAGCCGGGTGGTGTGCTCGGCGAGCAGGGGCTCGGCGAGCCGCAGCAGGGCCAGATCGCCGCTGCGGTCGCCGAAGGCGTCCTCCCGCTGCGGCACGTGTTCGTCCTCGCGGACCGTGGCGGCGACGCCGGGCACTCCGGGGACGCCGAGGAAGTGGACGACGTAGGGCCGGTCCGGGCGGACGACATGGGCGGCGGTGAGCACCCGGTCGGGCGCGAGCAGCACCCCCGCTCCGAGCACCTGCCCGTCCGGTTCCTCGATGCGGGCGATCCAGGACGGTATCCGTAACCGCGACTTGACGGCTCGCTCCCCCGTGCGCGTCATGTCAGCCGAGGTTACTCCGCGTGTTCCTCCGGGGCCACTGGTGTGCACGGGGTTGTCGCGCGGGGCGGACAATGAGGCCCCCGCGATCCAGAACCAGAAGAGGGAAACGTGAAGAAGAAGCACATATGTCTCGTCGTGGTGGCGTGCACCGTCCTGGCCGCCGCATGCGGGGGAGGCGAAACACCCGTCGACACCTCCCGCCTGACGGGCCCGCAGCGGGAATGGGTCGAGTTCGCCTACGCGCACGAGAAGAACGACGAGACGAAGAGGGCGTGGGAAGGGCTGACCGCCGAAGGCGTCAAGTCCTACCTCCGTCGGCAGCGCCCCCGGCTGTGCGGCGACTCGGCGTCGCTGATGGGGAGCCTGAAGGAAGCGGGCTACACGGCGGACGAGATGCAGGAGTACGAGGACAGGACCGAGGAACTGATCTGCTCGCACCCGTGACGAAGACCGCCCGGCGCGTCCCGGTCACGACGGGCGGGCGGCCCGCGCCTGCCAGCCGGTCCACCGCCGCACGGTGACGTCGATCACCGGCCCGGCCGGCGGACACGGCCCGTACTGCGGGTACTTGGCGCACAGCAGCGCGACGGCCGTCTCGCGCACCCGCCGTACGGCCGCGTCGGCGGTGTCCGGCGGCAGGACGCGGGCCTCTCCGTCGGCACGCACCCACCACAACTGCTCCCAGTCCTCGTCGTAGGCGTCCACGAGCAGGCACACCGCCGGCCGTACGGCCAGGTTGGCCAGCCGCTTGAGGCGGGTGGTGGTCTTGGGCTTGTGGTCGACGGCGGTGACGAGCCGGTCGGCGCCGTCGCGGGTGTGGTGGGCGAAGACCACCGGCACCTGGTGGGGGCGGCCCGCCGCGTCGGCGGTGGCCAGCCGGGCCACCCGGGCCGCGGCGAACCGGCGCCGCGCCTCGGCCTCCTCCAGTCGGGGCATGTCCGCTCCTCGCTTTCCGGCCGGCCGGAAGCCGGCGCGCGTGCGGTGCGCCGAGCACGCCGGCTTCGGTGAGTCACCCGGAGTTCCCGCCCCCGCTCATCCATGGTGCTCCGGCGGTGCCGGCCGGTGCTCGCCCGGCTTCAATAAATCGAACACACGAACTATGCACTGAATGTATAGTCCCGGCATGCCTCTCACGACTTCGGCCGGCGACACCCCGGCCCCGCAGCCCGCGCCCCTGAAGATGCGCCGAAGGGGGCGCGGGTTGCGTCTGTCCGCGCTCGCGTCGGTCGCCGCCTGTCTGACGCTGACGCTGTCGGGCTGTGCGGAGGTCGACACGACCGCCCCCAGCACGGTGCGCGCCGAGGGTGCCCACGGGGCGCCGGCCGGGCTCGGGACGGTGGACTGCCGCGAGGCGAAGTGCATCGCGCTGACCTTCGACGCGGGGCCGAGCGAGAACTCGGCGCGGCTGCTGGACATCCTGAAGGAGAAGAAGGTCCCGGCGACCTTCTTCCTGCTCGGCAAGCGGCACATCGACACGTATCCGGAGCTGGTCAGGCGGATGGCGGCCGAGGGTCACGAGGTCGCGAGCCACACCTGGGACCACAAGATCCTCACCCGGATCTCCGACGAGCGGATACGCGAGGAACTGCGGCGGCCCAACGAGGAGATAGAGCGGCTCACCGGGCACAGGCCCACGCTGATGCGTCCGCCCCAGGGCCGCACCGACGCCGACGTGCACCGGATCTGCAAGGAGATGGGCCTGGCCGAGGTGCTGTGGAGCGTGACCGCGAAGGACTACACGACCACCGACTCGGCACTGATCACCAGGCGCGTCCTGGACCAGGCCTCCCGGGACGGCATCATCCTGCTGCACGACATCTACCGGGGCACCGTGCCGGCCGTGCCCGGCATCGTCGACGCGCTGAAGGCCCGTGGCTACGTCTTCGTGACGGTGCCTCAGCTCCTGGCGCCGGGGCGGGCCGAGCCGGGCCAGGTGTACCGGCCCTGAGCCGGCCGGTCGTCAACTCGCCGCCGGGCGCCGCCGTTGCGCCGGGCGGGTGATCCGGGGCCGAGTGCGCGGGTGGCCGGTGGCGATTGCCTACGATCGTGCCGTGCCCTACTTCTGCGTCGAACGCACCGTGCCCCTTCCGCTCGAGGAGGCGTGGCGGCGGCTCACCGAGTGGCCCCGCCACGGTGACGCGGTGCCCTTCACCCGCGTCAGCGTCCTCACGCCCGCGCCGACGCACGAGGGCACCCGGTTCGTGGCCCGCTCCGGTGTCGGCCCGTTCGGCTTCGACGATCCCATGGAGGTCACGGTCTGGCGCCCGCCCGTGGACGGCGAACCGGGGCTGTGCCGCCTGGAGAAGCACGGGCGGGTGATCCTGGGCTGGGCCGAGATCGAGGTCCGGCCCGGACCGGGCGGCCGGGCCCGGGTGGTGTGGCGGGAGGACGTACGGATCCGTTTCCTCCCCCGCCTCTTCGACGGCGTCGTGGCGTTCACGGCGCGGACGCTGTTCGGGAGCACGGCGAACCGGCTGCTCCGGCGGGCGTGACCGGCCGGCGGCCGCTCAGGCAACGGACCCGACGATCCGGCCCGCGGGAGTCGCCGCCGTGTCGTGGTGGATCGGGGTGTGGGCGCCGGTGAGGGAGACGCCGCTGCCGCCGCGGCGGACCGCGACGATCTCCGCGGCGATCGACAGGGCCGTCTCCTCGGGGGTACGGGCGCCGAGGTCGAGGCCGATCGGGGAGCGCAGCCGGGCCAGTTCGAGTTCGCCGACGCCGACCGCGCGCAGCCGCTCGCTCCGGTCCAGATGGGTGCGGCGGGAGCCCATCGCGCCGACGTAGGCGACCGGCAGCCGCAGGGCCAGCCGCAGCAGCGGTACGTCGAACTTGGCGTCGTGGGTCAGGACGCACAGGACGGTGCGAGCGTCGACGTCCGTGCGCTCCAGGTACTCGTGGGGCCACTCGACGACGATCTCGTCGGCCTCCGGGAAGCGGGCCCCGGTGGCGAACACCGGGCGGGCGTCGCACACCGTGACGTGGTAGCCGAGGAACTTGCCGGCCCTCACCAGCGCGGAGGCGAAGTCGATCGCTCCGAAGACGATCATCCGGGGCGCGGGGACCGAGGACTCCACCAGGACCGTGAGCGGGGCGCCGCAGCGCGAGCCCCGCGCTCCGATCTCCAGGGTGCCGGTGCGGCCCGCGTCCAGGAAGGCGCCGGCCTCGGCGGCCACCGTCCGGTCGAGTTCGGGATGGGCCCCGAAGCCGCCGTCGTGGGAGCCGTCGGCGCGGACCAGCAGGGCGCGGCCGCGCAGTGCGGCCGGCCCCTCGGCGATCCGGGCGACCGCCGCCGCCTCACCCCGCGCGGCGGCTGCCAGCGCGGCCGCGAACACCGGCCGGGCGGGACCGTCCGCCCGGACCGGTGTGACCAGGATGTCGATGACGCCGCCGCAGGTCAGGCCGACGGCGAAGGCGTCCTCGTCGCTGTACCCGAAGCGCTCCAGGACGGTCTCCCCGTCCTGGAGCGCCTGCCGGCACAGCTCGTACACCGCGCCCTCCACGCACCCGCCGGAGACCGAGCCGACGGCCGTGCCGTCGGCGTCCACCGCCAGGGCGGCGCCCGGCTGCCGCGGGGCGCTGCCGCCGACGGCCACCACGGTGGCGACGGCGAAGTCACGGCCCTGCTCGGCCCACCGGCTCAGCTCCTCGGCGATGTCCAGCATCTCTCGGTCTCCTGACGGGGTTGTGGGGTACAGGTGTTGGCTAGCGCACGCCCAGCCAGCCCTCGATCGGGCGGAGGGCGAAGTAGACCAGGAAGACGGCCGTCAGCCCCCACATGAAGGCCCCGATCTCGCGGGCCCTGCCCTGGGCGGTCTTGATGGCCGTGTAGGAGATGACGCCCGCGGCGACACCGGTGGTGATGGTGTACGTGAACGGCATCAGGACGACGGTCAGGAAGACCGGGATCGCGGTGGCGCGGTCGGCCCAGTCCACGTGCCGGGCGTTCATCAGCATCATGGCGCCGATGACCACCAGGGCCGCGGAGGCGACCTCCTGCGGCACGATCGCGGTCAACGGGGTGAAGAACAGGCAGGCGGCGAAGAACAGTCCGGTGACGACCGAGGCCAATCCCGTGCGGGCGCCCTCGCCGACCCCGGTGGCCGACTCGATGAACACGGTCTGGCCGGAGCCGCCCGCCACACCGCCGATCGCACCGCCGGCGCCGTCGATGAACAGCGCCTTGGACAGGCCCGGCATCCGGCCCTTGTCGTCGGCGAGCTTCGCCTCGGTGCCGACGCCGATGATGGTGGCCATCGCGTCGAAGAAGCCGGCCAGGACCAGGGTGAAGACGATCATGCCGACGGTCATCGCGCCGACCTCGCCCCAGCCGCCGAACTCCACGTGCCCGAAGAGCGAGAAGTCGGGCATCGAGAGCGCGCTGCCGTGCAGTTGGGGCGCGCCGCCCGCCCACTGCTTCGGGTCGATCACGCCGAGGCCGTTGAGGACGGCGGCGACGACCGTGCCGGAGACGATGCCGATGAGGATGGCGCCGGGGACGTTCCGGGCCTGCAGCATGAAGATGAGCAGCAGGGTGCCGGCGAAGAGCAGGACCGGCCAGCCGGCGAGTTCACCCGCGGGGCCGAGGCTCACCGGGGTGGCCTTGCCCTGGTGCACGAAGCCGGCCTTGTAGAAGCCGATGAGGGCGATGAACAGGCCGATGCCCATGGTGATGCCGTGCTTGAGCGCGAGCGGGATCGCGTTCATTATCATCTCGCGCAGGCCGGTGACGACCAGCAGCATGATGACGACGCCGTACAGCACGCACATGCCCATGGCCTGCGGCCAGGTCATGTTGGGGGCGACCTGCGAGGACAGGACGCCGGAGACCGACAGGCCGGCGGCGAGCGCGAGCGGCACCTTGCCGACGAAACCCATCAGCAGCGTGGTGAGGGCCGCGGCGAACGCGGTCGCGGTGATCAGGGCCTTCTGGCCGAGGGTGTCCCCGGCCGCGTCCTTGCCGGACAGGATCAGGGGGTTGAGCAGGAGGATGTACGCCATCGCCATGAAGGTGGTGATGCCGCCGCGCACCTCACGCGCGACCGTGGATCCTCTGCCGCTTATGTGGAAGTACCGGTCGAGCCAGGACCTGCCGGCCGGGACGCGGGTGCCTTCGCCCGCGTCTTCGGCTGTGGTCCTGGGCTCCACTGACTGCTGGGTCATGGGCCAACTCCCAAGGTTCACAGGGGCACCCGGCTGCCGTGGGGCGGCAGGCGGGATTTGGGATTGGACGGCCCGGGGGACGGCCCGAGACGAACGTGGTACTTGCTGGTCGGCGCCGGGACGGCCGTGGGTCGGGCGGAGCCCGGCGCCGGGGTGCCGGCGCGTCGCGACGTCGTAGCGACGCGCCGGCGGCCGTCGCTACGCGGTGCCCGTGAGGTGTTCCGGGCGGACCGGTGTGCGGTTCAGCTCCAGTCCGGTCGCGTTCCGGATCGCCGCGAGGACGGCCGGGGTGGACGACAGGGTCGGGGCTTCGCCGATGCCACGGAGCCCGTACGGCGCGTGGTCGTCGGCGAGTTCGAGCACGTCGACGGGGATGGTCGGCGTGTCGAGGATCGTGGGGATCAGGTAGTCCGTGAAGGAGGGGTTCCTGACCTTCGCGGTCTTCGGGTCGACGATGATCTCCTCCATGACCGCGACGCCCAGTCCCTGCGTGGTGCCGCCCTGGATCTGGCCGACGACGGAGAGCGGGTTGAGCGCCTTGCCGACGTCCTGGGCGCAGGCCAGTTCGACGACCTTGACCAGGCCGAGTTCGGTGTCGACCTCGACGACGGCGCGGTGCGCGGCGAAGGAGTACTGGACGTGCCCGTTGCCCTGGCCGGTGCGCAGGTCGAAGGGTTCGGTCGGCCGGTGCCGCCACTCCGCCTCGACCTCCACGGCCTCGTCCTCCAGGACGTCGACCAGGCCGGCGAGGACCTCGCCCGCATCGGTGACCACCTTGCCGCCCTCCAGCAGGAGTTCGGCCGTGGCCCAGGCCGGGTGGTAGGAGCCGAACTTGCGGCGCCCGGTCTCCAGGACCTTCTCACGGACCAGTTCGCAGGCGTTCTTGACGGCGCCGCCGGTGACGTACGTCTGCCGGGAGGCCGAGGTCGAACCGGCGCTGCCCACCTGGGTGTCGGCCGGGTGGATGGTCACCTGGCTGACGCCCAGCTCGGTACGGGCGATCTGCGCGTGGACGGTGACTCCGCCCTGGCCGACCTCGGCCATCGCGGTGTGCACGGTGGCCACCGGCTCGCCGGCGATCACCTCCATCCGGACACGCGCGGTGGAGTAGTCGTCGAAGCCCTCGGAGAAGCCGACGTTCTTGATGCCGACCGCGTAGCCGATCCCGCGTACGACGCCCTCGCCGTGCGTGGTGTTGGACAGACCGCCGGGCAACTGGCGTACGTCGGCGCCCTCGCTGGACTCCCACTGGCGCTCGGGGGGCAGCGGCATCGCCTTGACCCGGCGCAGCAGTTCGGCGACCGGGGCCGGGGAGTCGACCGGCTGCCCGGTCGGCAGCAGGGTGCCCTGCTCCATCGCGTTGAGCTGCCGGAACTCCACCGGGTCCATGCCGAGTTCGGCGGCCAGCTTGTCCATCTGCGCCTCGTAGGCGAAGCACGCCTGGACCGCGCCGAAGCCGCGCATGGCGCCGCAGGGCGGGTTGTTGGTGTAGAGCGCGATGGCCTCGATGTCGACGTCCTCGACGACGTACGGTCCGACGCTGAGCGAGGAGGCGTTGCCGACGACGGCCGGGGAGGCGGAGGCGTAGGCGCCGCCGTCCAGCACGATCCGGCACTTCATGTGGGTCAGTTTGCCGTCGCGCGTGGCCCCGTGCTCGTAGTGGAGCCTGGCCGGGTGGCGGTGGACGTGCCCGAAGAAGGACTCGAACCGGTTGTAGACGATCTTCACCGGCTTGCCGGTGCGCAGCGCCAGCAGGCAGGCGTGGATCTGCATCGACAGGTCCTCGCGGCCGCCGAAGGCGCCGCCCACTCCGGACAGCGTCATGCGCACCTTGTCCTCGGGCAGGCCGAGGACGGGCGCCATCTGGCGGAGGTCGGAGTGGAGCCACTGGGTGGCGATGTAGAGGTGGACGCCGCCGTCCTCCTCGGGCACCGCGAGGCCGGACTCGGGGCCGAGGAAGGCCTGGTCCTGCATGCCGAAGGTGTACTCGCCCTCGACGATGACGTCGGCCCGCTCGCGCGCCGCCGCCACATCGCCGCGGACGATCGGCTGGCGGTGGACGATGTTCGGGTGCGGGACGTGGCCCGAGTGGTGGTCGTCGCGGTTCTCGTGCACGAGGATCGCGTCCGGGGCGGTCGCGGAGGCCTCGTCGGTGATGACCGGCAGTTCCCGGTACTCGACCTTGATCTTGGCTGCGGCGCGGCGGGCGGTCTCCGGGTGGTCGGCGGCGACGATGGCGACCGGCTCGCCGTGGTGGCGCACCTTGCCGTGGGCGAGGACGGGGGTGTCCTGGATCTCCAGGCCGTAGTTGCGCACCTCGGTGGGCAGGTCGTCGTAGGTCATGACCGCGTACACGCCGGGCAGGGCGAGTGCCTCGGAGGTGTCGATGGACACGATCTCGGCGTGCGCGACGGTGGAGCGCAGGATCTGGCCCCACAGCATGTCCTCGTGCCACATGTCGGACGAGTACGCGAACTCGCCGGTGACCTTCAGGGTGCCGTCCGGGCGGAGCGTGGACTCACCGACGCCGCCCCGGGTCTGCGAGCCCTGCGTGATCTTCGTAGGAGCGCCGTTCGTCGGCATCTCAGACCCCCTCGGACTGGCGGGCGGCGGCCAGCCGGACCGCATCCATGATCTTCTCGTAGCCGGTGCAGCGGCACAGGTTGCCGGACAGGGCCTCGCGGATGTCCGCGTCGGTCGGGTTGGGGTTGTGCTCCAGCATCTCGTCGGCGGCGACCAGCAGGCCCGGGGTGCAGAAGCCGCACTGGACGGCGCCGGCGTCGATGAACGCCTGCTGGACGGGGCTGAGTTCGGTGCCCTCTCCGGTCTGCGAGTCGGTGCCCTGGGCCTGCCATCCCGTGGCCTCGTCCAGCGAGGTGCCGCACCGGCCCGCGTCGCCGCACGAGCGCTGCCTGGCGTAGTCCGCGAGGCCCTCGACGGTCACCACCTCGCGGCCTTCGGCCTGGCCGGCCGCGACCAGGCAGGAACACACCGGCACGCCGTCGAGGCGCACCGTGCAGGAGCCGCACTCGCCCTGCTCGCAGGCGTTCTTGGAGCCGGGCAGGCCGAGGCGCTCGCGCAGCACGTACAGCAGGGACTCGCCCTCCCAGACGTCGTCGGCCTCCTGCGGGCGTCCGTTGACGGTGAAGTTGACGCGCATCACGCAGCTCCCTCGGTGGTGCGGCGGGCGCCGCGGTACGACTCCCAGGTCCAGGTGAGCGTCCGGCGGGCCATGACGCCGACCGCGTGCCGGCGGTAGCTCGCGGTGCCCCGGACGTCGTCGATCGGGTTGCAGGCGCCGGAGCACAGCTCCGCGAACCGCTTGGCGACCGACGGGGTGACGATCTTTCCGTTGTCCCAGAAGCCGCCCTCCTCCAGGGCCGCGTTCAGGAACTCCTCGGCGGCCTTGGCCCGCACCGGCGTGGGCGCGGCGGAGCCGATGCCGGTGCGCACGGTGCGGGTCTCCGGGTGCAGGGCGAGACCGAAGGCGCACACGGCGATCACCATGGCGTTGCGGGTGCCGACCTTGGAGTACTGCTGCGGGCCGTCCGCCTTCTTGATGTGCACCGCGCGGATCAGCTCGTCGGGCTGGAGGGCGTTGCGCTTGACGCCGGTGTAGAACGCGTCGATCGGGACGAGGCGGGTGCCGCGGGCCGCCGACTCCACCTCGACGTCCGCGCCGGCCGCCAGCAGGGCGGGGTGGGCGTCACCGGCGGGCGAGGCCGTGCCGAGGTTGCCGCCGACGCCGCCGCGGTTGCGGATCTGCGGGGAGGCGACCGTGTGCGAGGCGAGCGCGAGGCCCGGCAGCTCGGCACGGAGGTTCTCCATGATCTTCGTGTAGGGGACCGAGGCGCCCAGCCGGACGGTGTCCTCGCCGACCTCCCACCCGCAGAGGTCGCCGACGCGGTTCAGGTCGAGCAGGTACTCGGGCCGGCGGTGGTCGAAGTTGATCTCGACCATCACGTCGGTGCCACCCGCAATCGGCACAGCGGTGGGGTGCTCGGCCTTCGCGGCGAGCGCCTCCTCCCAGCTGGCGGGGCGAAGGAAGTCCATGACCGGCTCTCTTCTTCGTCTCGTGAGTCGTACGGATCGAGCCAATCCGGGTGCGGCGGTTCCGGCTCGTTCATGTGCTCTTTACGCGGAGTGGGCTCAGTACACCGCCCCGTACTCCGGCAGGGTCAGTCACCGAAACCATGAAGGAGTTGGCTGGCCACGACGGGCATCTTGTAGATTCGTATGAACGGAGGTCTTCGGTAACCTCTCCGTTTTCCCCGGGAAACGCGGGTGCCGGCCCGGCGGCCCCGTCGTACGGCCCCGGCACCCGGGTTCCGGGCCCGTCACGGGTCCCCATCAGGATTCATCGTAGATTTCGAGACACAGAACGGCGGCGACGAGATGCGGCTGCGCGCACTGCTGGACACCGATGCGCTGGGGCTGCGGCTGCTCGGCGGCGAGGACGAGCTGGACCGCTCCGTGCGCGGGGTCATGACCACCGACCTGCGCGACCCGAGCCGCTATCTGTCCGGCGGCGAGCTGGTGCTGACCGGACTGGCCTGGCGCCGCGACGCCGGCGACTCCGAGCCCTTCGTACGGATCCTGGTGCAGGCCGGGGTGGCGGCGCTGGCGGCCGGCGAGGCCGAGCTGGGCGCCGTGCCGGAGGACCTGGTGCTGGCCTGCGCCAAGCACCGGCTGCCGCTGTTCGCGGTGCACGAGTCGGTGGCGTTCGCGACGGTCACCGAGCACGTGGTGCGGCAGGTCTCCGGGGAGCGGGCCGGTGACCTGGCGGCCGTGGTGGACCGGCACCGGCGGATGATGACCTCGGGCCCGGCCGGCGGCGGCCCCGACGTGGTCCTCGACCTGCTCGGCACCGACCTGGACCTGCGCGCCTGGGTGCTCTCCCCCACCGGCCGGCTGATCGCCGGCTCGAAGGTCGCGGGTCCCGCGCTGCCGGCCGAGACCTGCGCGCGGCTCGCCGCCGAGCACCTGGCCGCCACCCGCTCCGGCCGGCGCGGCCCGCACCGGTTGCCGCTGGACGGCAGCACGTTCTCCCTCTTCCCCATCCGCTCCTCGGGGCGCTCCCCGCAGGCCGCCCGCGACATGCGCGAGACGGTCCTGTCGGACTGGCTGCTCGCGGTGGAGGCGGACGCCGGGGACTGGCCCGAGGAGCGCCTCGACCTGCTTCAGGGCGTCACCCAGCTGATCGCCGTCGAGCGCGACCGGCGGGACGCGGCACGCACGGTGCGGCGCCGGCTCGCGCAGGAGGTGCTGGAACTGGTGCAGACCGGTGCCGCGCCCGCCGAGATCGCCGCGCGACTGCGGGTGGCCGCGCCGGTGCTGCTGCCGGGGCTCGGGGCGGCCCCGCACTGGCAGGTGGTCGTGGCCCGGGTCGAATGGGACGGCGCGGCGCCGGCGGGCGGCCCGGTCGCCCAGTCGCTGCTGGAGGAGATCCTGGTGGACCCGCTGGCCACCGGCCCCGAGCCCTCGGACCGCATCGCCGTCGCCCACACCGGGGACGAGGCGATCGCCCTGGTGCCGCTCCCGGCGGTCGCCGCCGACCAGGACGGCTCCGAGACCGGTCTGCTCGCCGACGCGCTGCTGCGAGCGGTACGGGAGCCGCTGTCGGCGGGCCTGGCCGACGACGGGCGGCTGACCCTCGGTGTCAGCGCCGCCGTGCACTCGGCGGAGGGCCTGCGCGGCGCGCTGGAGGAGGCCCGGCACGCCCGCCGGGTCGCCGCGGCCCGCCCCGGCCGGGTCTGCGCGGCCGGCCACCAGGAGCTGGCCTCGCACGTGCTGCTGCTGCCGTTCGTCCCGGACGACGTCCGCCGCGCCTTCACGGCACGTCTGCTGGACCCGCTGACCGACTACGACCGCCGCCACCGCGCCGAGCTGATCCCGACCCTGGAGGCGTTCCTCGACTGCGACGGCTCCTGGACCCGCTGCGCCACCCGGCTCCACCTGCACGTCAACACACTGCGCTACCGGGTCGGGCGGATCGAGCAGTTGACGGGACGGGACCTGTCCCGCCTCGAGGACAAGCTGGACTTCTTCCTGGCGCTGCGGATGAGCTGAGGCGACCGAGACGTGACAGGGTCCGGCCAAGTCACGCCAAGGTCCCCCGACTTTGTGAATTTTTTCACCCATCCCCTTGGCCCAGCCCCATGATTGGTGCTGGAATGCCGCCACCACTCAACAGCTCGACGGCGTGCTCGGGGAGGGCAACGTGGCGCATTCCGCCATGTCTGGTAACGGAACGACCGCCTGTGACGATCCTCTCCAGACCGCGGTATGGCGGTTGCGCTCGCGGGCCTGCTGGGCCGACGCGGCGGCCATGCTGCCGGCGGACACCCCGGCCGCGACCCTGCAGCGGGCCGCGCTGCTGGTCGAGCGGTGCCTGTACACCGAGCGGGGCTGGGCGGAGGCGGAGGACGCGCTGCGCACGGCGGAGGCGCAGGCGCACACCGACGAGGAGCGCGGGGCGGCCGCCTGCGAACGCGGCCAACTCGCCTACGCCGCCACGCTGCACGGCGTACGGGACCGGGCGGACGAGGCACGGGCCGCGCTGGGGCGGGCGGCGGCGCTGATTCCGCCGGGCGCCGTGGGACGGGCGCTGCTGGACTTCCGGCGGGGGCTGCTGGCCGAGAACCTGGCCCACTCCCCGCAGGCGGCGCGTGCCGCGTACCGCCGCGCCCACGCGGGCGCCACCGCGCACGCCGATCCGCTGCTGCTGTCCTTCACCTGGCGCCACCTCGCCGGACTCTCCCTGCGCGACGGGGAGTTGGCGGAAGCCCGGCACGGCTTCGCCGAGTCGCTGCGGATCCGCGAGGAGCTGGGCTACCTGGTGGGCACGGCCCCCGCGCTGGCCTCCCTGGCGGACGCGGAGTCGGAGCCGGAGGCCTCACGGCTGCGGGAGGAGGCCCGGCGGCTGTTCCGGCTGCTGGGCGGCGTCCCGACCTGGCTGGCCCAGCAGTTGGCCCCGCCTGCGCCGGGTGCCGCGACCGCCTGAGGGCCGCCTCAGAGCCGGCTGAGAGGTCGCTGTGCCAGTGTGACGCGCCCCGACCCCCTCAGGAGCGCTCGATGAGTCTGGTCAACGGCCTTCCGGCCCATGTTCTGCTGGTGCACGTGGTCGTCGTACTGATACCGCTGACCGCGCTGGCCCTGGTGGCCGGCGCGGTGTGGCCCCGGGCCGCCCGGCGGCTGGGCGTGCTGCTGCCCTCGCTCGCCCTCGTGGCCCTGGTCAGCGTGCCGCTGACCAGCCAGGCCGGTGAGTGGCTGGAGCGGCACGTCGACGACGACGCGCTGGTCCGGCGGCACACCGAGCTGGGCGACGGACTGCTGCCGTGGGCGCTGGGCCTGTTCGTCCTGGCGGCGGTCGTGTGGTGGTCGGCACGCGGTCCGCGGCGGGAGGGCCGGGACGGCGGCACGGAGCTGGCCACCTGGCTCACCTCGCTGCCGCTGCGCGTCGTGGTGTCGGTGCTGTCCCTGGCGGTGGCGGCCGGAGCCGTGGTGGACGTGTACCGCATCGGCGACTCGGGCGCGAAGGCCGCCTGGCACGACGCGTACTCGAAGAGCGCGCACGGCGAGCGGGACGGTTCCTGACCCGTGTCCCGGGCGGAGCGGGGAGGCCCGCTCCGCCCCTTGCCGGGCGGCGCCCGGGAGGTGTCCGCCCGGCGTCAGACGGCGCCCGCGAAGTGGTCGCCGACCAGGTCCCGCACCACGTCGAGGTCGCGGGCGATCAGCGCGTCCAGCAGTGCCGTGTGCTCGGCGGCGTCGGCCACGAGGTCGGCGCGGCCGTGCCGCACCGGGCCGCCCACCAGCGGCCACTGGGAGCGCCGGTGGAGGTCCTCCGCCATCCGCACGAGCTGCGCGTTGCCCGCGAGGGACAGCACCGCCCGGTGGAAGGCGCGGTCGGACTCCGCGTACGTCGCCGGGCAGCCGGAGGACGCGGCGCGCACCGTGTCCTCGGCCAGCGGCCGCAGCTCGGCCCAGCGCTCCGCGGGCACCGTACGGGCCAGCCGCAGCATCACCGGCACCTCCAGCAGCGCCCGCACCTCGGCCAGCTCGGCCAGTTCCCGGGCGCCCCGCTGCATGACCCGGAAGCCGCGGTTGGGCACCACCTCGACGGCGCCCTCAAGGGTGAGCTGCTGCATGGCCTCGCGCACCGGTGTCGCCGACACCCCGAAGCTTTCGCCGAGGGCGGGCGCCGAGTAGACCTCGCCCGGTTTCAGCTCGCCGGCGACCAGAGCCGCCCGCAGCGCGTCGAGGATCTGACCGCGCACCGAGGAGCGCCGCACGGCCGTCCTGGGCCGCGGGATCGGACGCTCACCGTGGGTGTGCTCGCCCCGCGCCCCGGACGGACCGGTGTCCGGCCGGCCGGCCGGCTCGGCCGCCCGCTCCCGCGCCGGTGCCCTGGCCTCGCCGAACGGGTCGGCGGAGCCCTGCACACCCTGCTTCACGGGGCCTCCTCCGGCTTGTCGGCACTTGGGGTCATTAACGGCGGGTTGTCACTTGTCCGTCAAGCACCATAGGCGCACGGGGCGGGTCTTCAAATTTCCCGGAGAATGGATAAGGTTAGGCTTACCTTTGCATTCAGCCCGCGATCAAGGTCCGGTGATCCCGCCATGCCCGCTACGGCCTCGCCGTTCACCGCCGCGTACGCCCGCCTCACCGCGGTCCACCCGGGGCTGACGGTCACCGAGCCGGACCCGGCGCGGGCACTGCCCGAGGGCGGCGGCTGGGTCGGTGCCGCGGGGCTCGCCGAGGGCGGGGACCGGCTCGACGCCTTCCTCGCCTGGGACGAGGCCCAGGTGCTGCGGGACTACGGCCGGCGGGCCCGCCCGGACGTCGTGGCGAGCTTCGGACTGCACCGCTACGCCTGGCCGGCCTGCCTGCTGATCACCGTCCCGTGGTTCCTGCACCGCCGGGTGCCCCGGCTGCCCGTGACGGCCGTCTCCCACGACCGCGCGGCCGGCCGCATGGCCGTCCGCCCCGCCTCCTTCGCCTGCCTGCCGGGCGATCCGGCGGCCGTCCTGCCCGGCGCGGTCGTCGTGCCGGACGAGGAGGCGCTGCGGGCCGAGGTACGCGCGGCCGTCGCCGAGCACCTGGAGCCGGTGCTCGCCGCCTTCGGGCCGCGGATGCGGCGGCGCGGGCGCGCCCTGTGGGGCATGGCGACCGACGAGGTCGTGGAGGGCCTGTGGTACGTCGCCCACCTGTTCGGCGCGGACGAGGAGCGGCGGGCCGTGCGGGAGCTGGAGCTGCTGCTGCCGGGGGCGACGCGGCCGTACGCCGGCTCGGCGGCGTTCCGCGTGCTGACCGGGCCGGACGGCGAGCCGCTGGCCACCCGGGACCGGGCGAGCTGCTGCATGTTCTACACCGTGCGCCCCGAGGACACCTGCGCCACCTGCCCGCGCACCTGCGACAGCGACCGGATCGCCAGGCTCACCGCCGCCGTGGCCGCCTGAGGCTCCCTCAGGTCTCCTGCGCCTCCCGCGTCCCTTAAGACCATCACGATCGGACCACCGGTCACGGACAGGTGATTCACAACTCCCCCACCCGCATCGGGAACTTTCCGGGGAACCATCCGTACGGGTAGTCTTATTCGAACTCAACTCCCGCCCCTCAAGCGGCAGTTCGAGCAGAACGTCGCCCTGGGCATCCCCTTGCACCTCCTTGGCGGCCTCTTGCCCCGAAACCCCCTGAGGGCTGTCCGGAGTGGGCCACTATGGCGGGCGTTACGCCCTATCCCAATGCAAGGGACCCCTGATGAGACTGACCGACATATCGCTGAACTGGCTGCTTCCGGGCGCCGTGCTGCTCCTGGGCATGCTGGTGGCGGTGGCGGTGCTCGCGCGCGGCAAGCGCTCCTCCGGGGAGAACGCGAGTGCGGACGACTCGTGGGAGCGCCAGGAGGAGCGCCGCAGGCGCAAGGAGGCCGTTTACGGCACCGCCTCCTACGTGCTGCTGTTCTGCTGTGCGGCGGTCGCGGCCGCCCTCTCCTTCCACGGCCTGGTCGGCTTCGGTGAGCAGAACCTCGGGCTGACCGACGGCTGGCAGTACCTGGTGCCGTTCGGCCTGGACGGCGCGGCGATGTTCTGCTCCGTCCTCGCGGTGCGCGAGGCCAGCCACGGTGACGCGGCCCTGGGCTCCCGGATACTGGTGTGGCTGTTCGCCGCGGCGGCGGCCTGGTTCAACTGGGTGCACGCACCTCGCGGCGTCGGCCACGCGGGCGCCCCGCAGTTCTTCTCCGGCATGTCCCTGTCGGCGGCCGTGCTGTTCGACCGCGCGCTGAAGCAGACCCGCCGGGCCGCGCTGCGCGAGCAGGGCCTGGTGCCCCGCCCGCTGCCGCAGATCCGCATCGTCCGCTGGCTGCGGGCGCCGCGCGAGACCTACGGGGCCTGGTCCCTCATGCTCCTGGAGGGCGTGCGCAGCCTGGACGAGGCGGTCGAGGAGGTGCGCGACGACAAGCGGCAGAAGGAAGAGGCGCGCCGGGCCCGGCGTGACCAACAGCGGGTGGAGCGCGCCCAGCTGCGCGCGCTCAGCCGGGGTCACCGCGGCTTCGCCGGACGCGGTGGCGGCCGTCAGGTGGAGGTGCAGACGGTGGAGCGCGGCCCCGCGCCGGCGACCGCGGAACCTGCCATATCGGCGCCGGAGCCGCTGCCCGTCCGCTCCCGGCCCTCCCTTCAGCCGGTCCGCAAGGGCACTGAGGCGATCACCGTCGACCTCACCGCCGAGGACGACACGATGGCGCTGCCGCGCCTGGACTCCCTGGAGCGCAAACTGAAGGATCTGGAGCAGCAGTTCGGCTAGAACCGGAGCAGGGACCGGGGACTGGGCTCATCTCGGGACGGGGGCGTGACCGCGCGGTCACGCCCCCGTCCCGTGTCCGTCTTCGCGGCCGGTGAGCCTCAGGCCGCCTCGGCACCGAGTTCGAACCACACCGACTTGCCCACGCCGTGCGGCCGTACGCCCCAGCAGTCCGCGAGGGACTCCACCAGGACCAGCCCCCGCCCGTTGGTGTCCTGCTCCGTGTCCGGTGTGCGCGGCCGCGGTCCGCGGGCCACGAAGTCCCGTACCTCCACGCGCAGTCCGCCGGCCGAGACGACGGCGGTCAGTACGGCGTCGCGGTCGGTGTGCACGAGTGCGTTGGTGACGAGTTCGCTGGTGAGCAGTTCGGCTATCTCCGAGCGACCCGGTCTGCCCCAGTGCCGCAGCAGTTCCCGTAGTTCCCGGCGCGCCTCGGGCACCGCCCTGAGGTCCGCCCGCCCCAGCCTGCGCCTGAGCCGCTGCTGGTGCCACTCGTGTTCGGTGATGGTGTCGGTCTCTTCCCCCGCTTGAGCCGAGGAGGCCCCGATGGCCACGGGACCGCCCCCTCGCGCCTGCCTCTTCATGACCCCCGCCCGCACGTTTCCGGCCCTGCCCCTCCTGGTCGAACACGTTCACGGGGATCCATTCCCCACCCGCCCACGGGCAGTCCTGGGGTCCGGCCGACGGCCGTGTGTTCGGCCACGCCCGCCCGAGCCTCGCGCCCGGCCCCGGACACCGCCGCGATCTTGCTCCGCCCCGGCAGGACCGCCGTACGGTGCCCCGCGAGTCCCAGGACGGACAGATCGGGACGTGTGGCCCCAGCTGGGCGGTGCGCCGTCACGGGCCGTGAAAGTGGCCGGAAAACACCGTTGTCCGGGCGGAGTCTCAGGGCCTGGGGACGTTGCGCAGGTTGGAGCGGGCCATCTGGACCATGCGGCCGACCCCGCCGTCCAGCACCATCTTCGAGGCGGACAGCGCGAACCCGGTGACCATCTCGGCGCTGATCTTCGGCGGGATGGACAGGGCGTTGGGATCGGTGACGACGTCCACCAGCGCCGGCCCCTTGTGCCGGAGGGCGTCCTTGAGCGCGCCGGCGAGGTGCTTGGGCTTCTCCACCCGCACCCCGTAGGCACCGCAGGCGCGGGCGACGGCGGCGAAGTCGGGGTTGGTGTTGGCGGTGCCGTACGAGGGCAGGCCCGCGACCAGCATCTCCAGCTCGACCATGCTGAGCGCGGAGTTGTTGAACAGCACGACCTTCACCGGCAGGTCGTACTGCACGAGCGTGAGGAAGTCACCCATCAGCATGGCGAAGCCGCCGTCGCCGGACATGGAGACGACCTGCCTGCGCCGGTCGGTGAACTGGGCGCCGATCGCCATCGGCAGCGCGTTCGCCATCGAGCCGTGCGAGAAGGAACCGATGATCCGGCGGCGGCCGTTGGGCGAGATGTAGCGCGCGGCCCACACGTTGCACATGCCCGTGTCGACCGTGAACACCGCGTCGTCGGAGGCTACTTCGTCGAGGACGGCGGCCACGTACTCGGGGTGGATGGGGACGTGCTTGTCCACCTTGCGGGTGTAGGCCTTGACCACGCCCTCCAGCGCGTCGGCGTGCTTCTTCAGCATCCGGTCGAGGAAGCGCCGGTTCGTCTTCTCCTTCACCCGCGGGATGAGACAGCGCAGCGTCTCGCGCACGTCGCCCCACACGGCGAGGTCGAGCCGGGAGCGCCGGCCGAGGACCTCGGGCCGCACGTCGACCTGGGCGATCTTCACGTCGTTCGGCAGGAAGGCGTTGTACGGGAAGTCGGTGCCCAGCAGGATCAGCAGGTCGCACTCGTGGGTGGCCTCGTAGGCGGCGCCGTAGCCGAGCAGCCCGCTCATGCCGACGTCGAACGGGTTGTCGTACTGGATGAACTCCTTGCCCCTGAGCGCGTGCCCGACCGGGGACTTGATCCTCTCGGCGAACCGCATCACCTCGGCGTGCGCGCCGGCCGTGCCCTTGCCGCAGAAGAGGGTGACCTTGCCGGCCTCGTCGATCATGTCCACGAGCTTGTCGAGCTCCGCGTCACCGGGCCGGATCGTGGGCCGGGAGGTGACCAGGGCGCTCTCGGCGGCGCGTTCCGGGGCGGGCTGGTCGGCGATGTCGCCGGGCAGCGAGACCACGCTCACGCCGCTCTGCCCGACCGCGTGCTGGATGGCGGTCTGCAGCAGCCGGGGCATCTGTCTCGGGCTGGAGATCAGCTCGCTGTAATGGCTGCACTCCTGGAAGAGCCGGTCCGGGTGGGTCTCCTGGAAGTAGCCGAGGCCGATCTCGCTGGAGGGGATGTGCGAGGCCAGCGCGAGCACCGGGGCCATGGAACGGTGCGCGTCGTACAGACCGTTGATTAGGTGCAGGTTGCCCGGGCCGCAGGAGCCGGCGCAGGCCGCCAGCCGGCCGGTGATCTGGGCCTCGGCACCGGCCGCGAAGGCAGCGGTCTCCTCGTGGCGTACGTGGATCCAGTCCACGGCGGAGTGGCGGCGCACGGCGTCCACGACCGGGTTGAGGCTGTCCCCGACGACGCCGTAGAGCCGGCGCACACCGGCCCGGACGAGGATGTCTACGAACTGCTCGGCGACGTTCTGTTTGGCCATGGCTGTCGTCAGCTCCTTCGCTGTCCCTCGCTGTCCCGCAGGGGCCCTCCCGGTCCATCAAGTCACAGGGGCGGCGGTCACGCCTCCCACACGGCCGCCGCCGTACGGTCGTCGGCGTAACCCTTCACCCGTACCTGGGCGTCCGCGAGGAACGCGGCGAGGCCCGGCGGGGTGGGGCCGGACCAGCGGCGAGCGAGGTATGCGCAGAGCGCGGGCTCGCCGCGCAGCGGCTCGGCGAGGCCGCCGGTCGCCATCACCAGCACATCACCCGGGCGGGCTACCGAGGCGCGGAAGCGGAAGGGTTCGCGGGGTGGCCCGGGGGCGGGCTCGAACGGGCTCGGCGGGACCGGGATGCCGAAGTCCATGGTGAGCCGGTCGCCCTCGGGGGTCTCGGCGGGGGCCGAGCCGAAGCCGACGACCGGTTCGCCGGTGGCGCCGCCGGACGGCACACCGGGCTCGATGTCCTGCCACTCGCCGCCGCGCAGCCGGAACAGTCCCCCTTCGCCGACGCCGAAGAACACGCGGGTACGGCAGCCGGGGTCGGCGGGCAGCAGCAGGCAGCGCAGACCGGCGGTGTACTCCTCCGGATCCAGGCCCCGTTCGGCGGCGTCGGCCCGCAGCCTGCCGAGACTGTGGTCGGTCAGCCGCTGCAGACCGGACTTCAGGTCGCCGCGCCGGGCGGCCCGGAGGTCCTCGACGAGCCGCCCGTGACTGCGGCCGACGGCCCGGCCGATCAGCCGGCACGCCTCCGCCGCCACCTGGTGCGCGCCCGGCGCGGCCCGTGCGCCGGTCGCCATGGCGACGAGCACCAGCGCCTGTTCGCCCGTGCCGAACCGCGCGGTCAGCAGCGCGTCCCGGCGCGGCTCGCCCCGGTACCGCGCCGAGTCCCCGCGCAGCGACACGGCGCGCAGCGTGCAGGTCCCGTACTGGGCCCCGTCCAGAGCGGTGTCGGCCACCTGCTCCGCCAGATCGTCCGGATCGGCGAGGGGCAGCGCGGTGGGCTCGGGGTCGTAGGTGGGGGGCCCGGAGCCCACGTGGTCGAGTGCGCAGGGCGGCGAGGGGACCGCTGAGGGCAAGGGGGCCGCGTAGGCGCGGGGCGGGCGCGCCGGAGGGTCGGGGGGCACGGGGGGCACGGCCGGGGCTGTGTCCGGCGGGGCCGGCAGGCGCTGAGCCGGCACCGCGCGGTCCGGGGATGCGCGGTCGGGTGACGGCTGGTCGGACGGCGGCTGGCCGGGCGGCGGTTCCGCGGACGCCGGCGTGCCGTCACCGGACCCCTCGCTCGCGCCGGGCTCATCGCTCGCGCCGGGCTCATCGCCCGCGCCGGGCACCTCGTTCCCTCCGGGCCGCTCCCGCACCGCGTCCCGGGCCGAGGTGAAGCGGTCGTCCAGCGAGTCGGGGGCCGGTGCGGGCCCCGTGTCCTCGGTGGAGTCGTCGTACAGCTGTCCCCACCAGTCGTCGTCATGACGGGCGGGCCTGCCCCCCTGCTGGCTCATGTCCCTGATTGTCCACCGCACGGGCCGTATGAGAACGGGGCACGGGGAAATTGCGGCGTCCGCGTTCGCGGGGCACGGCGCGACGGAGTACGGACCGAACCGCCGTACGTGAAAGGCTTGATGGCCGCCGGGCGGTCCCACCCCCCACGGGAGGACCGCCCGGCGGCGTTCTGGGTGACCGGGCTACGCCGGTCGAGTGGCCGGATCCGCTCGGATCATGCGGGGGATCTCTGGGCCGCGGCTGTGCGCCCCCGGCCCGGCCGGGTGTCCGCCGGTGCCGTTCAGCCTGGCAGAGTGACCGCTGGTACGGCGATGATGTGCGGCGGCGGGTTTGCGCCGTGGCCGGTTTCCGCCACGGATCGCCCGCGTGGATGGCTTGTTCTCAGGAAAGAGGAACGTGGCTCGATGCTGGCAGCGATAGGCCTGGACGAGACCCACGAGTCCGCGTACCGGGCGCTGGTGTCCGTGGGCGCCGCCGAGGTGGCCGATCTGGCGCGGCGGCTGTCGCTGGCCGAGCCTGACACCGAGCGCGCGCTGCGCCGGCTGGAGCGGCACGGCCTGGCGGCCCAGTCCCCGGCGCGGCCGGGCCGCTGGGTGGCGGCGCCGCCCGGGGTGGCGCTGGCCGCGCTGCTGACGCAGCGGCGGCACGAGCTGGAGCAGGCGGAGCTGGCGGCGGCTCTGCTGGCCGAGGAGTACCGGGCCACGGCGGCCGAGCCGGAGGTGCACGACCTGGTGGAGGTGGTGACCGGCGCCTCGGCGGTGGCGCAGCGCTTCCTGCAGATGCAGCTCGGCGCCACCGAGGAGGTGTGCGCGCTGGTCACCGGCAACCCGATGGTGGTCTCCGGGACGGAGAACGACGCGGAGGAGCAGGCGGCCGGGCGCGGGGTCCGCTACCGGGTGGTGGTGGAGCGCGCGGTGCTGGACCTGCCGCACGGGCTGACCGAGCTGACGGCGGCGCTGGGCCGGAACGAGCGGGTGCGGGTGCTGGACCGGGTGCCGACGAAGCTGGTGATCGCCGACCGGTCGCTCGCCATGGTGCCGCTCACGACCAGGACGGTGGAACCGGCCGCGCTGGTGGTGCACGCGAGCGGTCTGCTGGAGCTGTTGGCGGGTCTGTTCGACTCGGTGTGGCGCGAGGCGCTGCCGCTCCGGCTGGCCGCCTCCGGGGTGGCCGAGCAGCGGCCGGACGGGCCGGACCCGACCGACCTGGAGGTGCTGTCGCTGCTGCTGGCCGGACTGACCGACGCGAGCGTGGCCAAACAGCTCGACCTGGGCCTGCGGACCGTGCAGCGCCGGGTGAAGCGGCTGATGGAGCTGGCCGGGGTGACGACCCGGCTGCAACTGGGCTGGCACGCCTGCGAGCGGGGCTGGGTGTCCCGCGACGAACCCCTCTGATCTGCGGCTTCTTCACCTCTCGGGCACGCTGGGCAGATGGGAGCGTGGGAACTCCCGCTGGTCGGCGTGGTGATCGCGCTCGGTCTGTGCGGAGTGCTGGTGCCCGGGGCGCCGGGGTCCTGGCTGGTGTGGGCCGCGGTGCTGTGGTGGGCGCTGGAGGACCCGCGGCCGCTGGCCTGGGCGGTACTGGTGGGCGCCACCGGGGTGCTGCTGCTGTCGCTGCCGGTGCGCTGGGCGCTGCCCCCGCGCCGGCTGCGGGCGAGCGGCGCCACGCCCCGCATGGCCGTGTACGCCGGGACGGGCGCCGTCCTCGGCTTCGTGCTGCTGCCGGTGCTCGGCGCGCTGCCGGGTTTCCTGGCCGGGATCTATCTGCACGAGCGGCTGCGGCTCGGCGGGCACGGCGAGGCGATGTCCGCGCTGCGCACGACGATGCGGTCGGGCGGTTCCGGCGTGCTCACCGAGCTGTTCGCCTGTCTGCTGATCGCGGGGGCGTGGCTGGGCGCGGTGCTGTGGGGCTGACCGGTCAGCGGGCGAGTGCCGCGGCGACGGTGTCCGCGATCGCGCGCATCCCGGCGTCGTTGAAGTGCAGGTGGTCGCCGGGGTCGTAGGCGGGCAGGATGCGCTCGGGAAGGGCCGGGTCGCGTACGGCCGCGTCGGCGTCGGCGACGGCGTCGAAGGCGCCGCCGGTGCGGATGAACGCGTTGACCCGCTGCCGTACGGCCTCACCGGTCGCCGTGTACGCCCCGTACCCCGCGTACGGCGTGAGGGTGACGCCGACGACCCGGACGCCGCGGGCGTGGGCGCGGGCGACCAGGGTGCGGTACGCGGCGGCGAAGGCGGCGGGGTCGTCCGCCACGGGGGTGCCCTTGATGTCGTTGACGCCCTCCAGCACGACCATGACCCGCACCCCGGCCCGGTCCAGGGCGTCGGCGTCCAGCCGGGCCAGGGCGCTCGGCCCGGTGCCGTCGCGCAGCAGGCGGTTGCCCCCGACACCGGCGTTGAGGACGCCGAGACGCCCCAGCCGTTCGGCGAGCCGGTCCGGCCAGCGGCGGTTGGCGTCGGGGGTGGAGCCCTGGCCGTCCGTGAGCGAGTCGCCGAACGCGACGACGCTGTCCTCGGCGGCGCCGAGCACGTCGACGCCGGTGACGTAGTACCAGGAGCCGGTCGCCAGGGTGTAGGCGGCGCCGGTCTCGTCGGCCGCGTGGCCCGAGCCGGCGGGGGCCAGGTAGCTGGTCTGCAGGGCGGTGCGGTGGAAGGTCGCGGGGCCGGTGTCGTCCGGGGTGAGGACGGTGACCAGCAGGTCGGCGGCGGCCGGCACGGTCAGCGGGACGGGATCGGTGAGCACGTCCCGGCCGGGCTGGACGGTGACCGTCGGCGCGCCCCCGAAGGTGGCGGTGCGCAGGGTACCGGGTACGGCGTCCGGGCCCGCTGCCCGCCGCAGCGCCACCGTGACCGCGCCGAGCCGCAGCGGCGCGGTGCCGAGCCGGTTGCTGAGCCGGATCCGCACGGCGCCGCCGCCGACACTGAGATGGACGACGTTGCGGAAGGCGGCACCAGGCAGCGCGGCGGCGGTGCCGGACGGTGCCGCCTCCCAACTGCCGGTCCAGTGCGGTGCGGTGGTCCCGGCGACGGCCCTGGCCGTCGTACCCGGCACCACCGCGAGCAGCAGCGCCGCGAGCACCCGTCCGGCCTTGACCATGTACCGCCCGCCCTTCCCACGACCCGTCGCAGGTGACCGTGCCACAGGGCGGGCGCGCGGCACCGGAGCGGCACCGGGGAGTCCACCCGCTCGGCGTAGGGCGGTACGCGGGCGGCGGCGGTGGTTCCCGGCCGGGGCCCGCGGGCGTCGCGGCTATCCGGTCACCGGTCCGCCGCCGGGGCGGGATCCGGCAGGCCGTTCTCCAGGGTGAGCAGCCAGAGCTTTCGGTCGAGGCCGCCCGCGTAGCCGGTCAGGGCGCCGCCCGCGCCGATGACGCGGTGGCAGGGGCGGACGATGAGGAGGGGGTTGGCGCCGATCGCACCGCCGACGGCGCGGACGGCGGCACGGGGCGCGCCAATGCGGGCGGCGATCTCGCCGTAGGTGGCGGTGGCGCCGTACGGCACGGCGTCGAGGGCGTCCCACACCCGCTGCCGGAACTCGGTGCCGTGGGCGCGCAGGTGCAGCCGGAAGTCCTTCAGTTCACCGGCGAAGTAGGCGGCCAGCTGCTCCTCGGCGGCCCGGAAGGGCCCCGGGTCGTGTCGCCAGCCGGGTTCGACGGTCCGGCCGCCCTTCTGCCCGGGCACGGACAGGGAGGTGAGGGCGCCGTCGGGGCCGGCGGTGAGCAGCAGCCGTCCGACCGGGGCGTCCACGGCCGTCCAGCGGGTCAGGTCCGTCATGGGGTCAACTCTCCTGTGGTGCGCAGGTGCTGGATGGCATACGACCGCCAGGGCCGCCAGGTGTCGGGGGTGTCGAAGCCGGGCGGGGCCACGTCGGGATCGCCGAGGGCGCGGACGCGCAGGACGGCGGCGACGGCGGGGTCGAGGCCGGGCAGCGCGAGCAGCGCCCGCTGGGCTTCGTCCCGGTCGGCGCCCGGGTCCAGCCGTACGGTGCCGTCGGCGAGGGCGGCCGCGAGCGCGCCGAGCGGGCCGCCGGGCTCGGCCCCGGCGAGGACGGCGGGCTCCGGGAAGAGGTGCGTGAGGCTGCCGCAGGGTGCGTCGAGCGCCTTGCCGTACCGCCGCACCAGCCACTCGGCCCCGGCCGTCCCGGCGAGCGCCCGTACCGCGGGCTCCAGGGGGTCGACGGCACCGGGTGAGCGCAGACCGGGCCGGGCGGCGACCAGCGGGGCGAGCCGCGGGTCGCGGGACAGCCGCTCGTCGACCGCGTACGGGTCGGCGTCGAGGTCGAACAGCCGGCGCAGCCGGTGCACGGCGGTGGTCAGGTCCCGGGGGTCGGTGAGGTGCAGCCGCGCCTCCAGCCAGCCGCCCGGACGGGTGCCGCCGCCCGGTCGCCGGCCCCGGGCGCGCTCCTCGACGGCGACGATCCCGGTGCCGTGGGGCAGCCGCAGGGTGCGCCGGTAGATCCGGCCGCCCAGGGCGCCGGTGACCTCCTCGACGCCGGGCACGGCCTCGGCGGCGAGCTGGTCGAAGACGGCGGCGGACTGGTAGGGGCCGCGGTGGGCGAGCCGCAGCGGGACGCCCGCGCCCGGGGTGGCCCGGCGGGCGCCCCGGCCCCGGGGCGCGGCCGCCCGTACCCCGGTCGGCGTGGCGTCGTACACCTGGCGGATGGTGTCGTTGAACTGGCGCACGCTGGCGAACCCGGACGCGAACGCGATCTCCGTGATCGGCAGGTCGGTGGTCCGCAGCAGGGTCCGGGCGGTGTGCGCCCGCTGGGCCCGGGCGAGCGCCACGGGTCCGGCGCCGAGTTCGGTGGTGAGCTGCCGCTGGACCTGCCGGGCGCTGTAGCCGAGCCGGGCGGCCAGTCCGGCGACGCCCTCGCGGTCCACGACGCCGTCGCCGATCAGTCGCATGGCCCGGCCGACCACGTCCGCGCGGACGTTCCACTCCGCCGATCCCGGCACGGCGTCCGGGCGGCACCGCCGGCAGGCCCGGAAGCCGGAGCCCTGCGCGGCGGCGGCGGTGCGGAAGAACCGCACGTTGGAGCGCTTCGGGGTGACCGCCGGGCAGCTCGGCCGGCAGTAGATACCGGTGGTCTCGACGGCGAAGAAGAACGCCCCGTCGAACCGCCCGTCCCGGCTGCGCACCGCCTCGTACCCGCTGTCCTCGTCCATCACGTGTCCCAGTGTGACCGCCCCGGCCGGGGGCGGGCTGGCGGGAATCGGACATGCAGGTGGGAGGGGTGGCGGCGGGACGGCCGGAAGCCGCCCGGGCGGCATCCGGCCGGGCGGTGGGCGGCCGGGCGGTGGGCGGCCGGGCGGTGGGCGGCCGGGCGGTGGGCGGCTACGCCCAGCGGCCGCGCTTGGCCTCCATCGCGGCCCTGCCCTGCGCCCCCTTCCGCTTCCAGTCCTTCCTAATCTCCGCGCGCAGGCGGGCGTCCGTCTTGGCGACGATCCACTGGTTCTCGCGCAGCAGTTTGCGGTAGCTCTCCAGGCGCCGGACCGGGAGGTCTCCGCCGTCCACCGCGGAGCGCACCGCGCAGCCGGGCTCGCTCTCGTGCGCGCAGTCCTGGAACCGGCACCGCTCGGCCAGCTCCTCGATCTCCGCGAACACCTGCCCGACCCCGCTCTCGGCGTCGTACAGCCCGACGCCGCGCAGCCCGGGGGTGTCGATCAGCACGCCACCGGAGGGCAGCGGGAGCAGGTTGCGGGTGGTCGTGGTGTGCCGGCCCTTGCCGTCGACGTCCCGGGCGGCCTTCACGTCCATGACGTCCTCGCCGACCAGGGCGTTGGCGAGAGTGGACTTGCCGGCCCCGGACTGCCCCAGCAGCACGGTGGTGCCACCGCCGACGAGCGCGGTGAGCACGTCGAGGCCGTCGCCGTGCAGGGCGCTGACGGTGAGCACGGGCACGCCGGGCGCGGTCGTCTCGACGTCCTGGACGAGATGGGCCAGCGTCACCTGGTCCGGCACCAGGTCGGCCTTGGTGAGCACGACCACGGGCTGTGCGCCGGACTCCCAGGCCAGCGCCAGGAACCGTTCGACGCGCCCGAGGTCGAGCTCGACGGCGAGGGACACGGCGACGACGACGTGGTCGACGTTGGCCGCGAGGATCTGCCCCTCGGACCGCTTGGAGGAGGTCGACCGGACGAAAGCGGTACGGCGGGGCAGCAGCGTCCGCACGTACCGCGGATCACCGCCCTGCGGGTCGACGGCGACCCAGTCTCCCGTGCACACGACTTTCATCGGGTCGCGGGGGACGACGAACTCGGTGTCGGCGCGGACGACGCCGGCCGGGGTGATGACGTCGCACTGGCCGCGGTCGACCCGCACGACACGGCCGGGCAGGAGGCCCTGCTCGGCATGGGGAGCGAACTCGGCCTCCCAGCCCTCGTCCCAGCCGTAGCCGGCGAGAGGGTGCGACGAAACCGAAGAAGCGGAGAAGTTCAAGGGGAACCCTTCACAAGGGCGGCCCCGGCTCCGCGCACGTGCGCGCTGTGGGAAAGGTCAGCCGGTGGCCACGGGGGTGGAGTGGATGATCTTCTGGTTGCGGGCAGCACCCGTCACAGAGACAGCCATCGGTCACACCTCCCGTTCCTCGTCCGGTCGACAGCGGCCGTCAACGGCCGCCGTGCGAAGCGGTCTTCACAGTAGAGCGGCGCGCACCCGGGCGCCACCGGTTTGTTCGCCCGCGTCCGCCCGGCCCCGCACCCCTGGTGGGCGCGAGGCGTCCGTCCGCCGGAGTGTGCTACGGTTGCATCAGTTGCAGTTGTGGTACCCATGAATTCATGTGCGCCTGACGGGAATGTTTCTCCTAAAGGCGCATTATTTGTTTTTCCGGCATCTCCGGATGGGGCCTCTGCCTACCAGAAGGAGAAAGTCATGGCACAGGGAACCGTGAAGTGGTTCAACTCTGAAAAGGGTTTCGGCTTCATCGCGCAGGACGGCGGCGGCCCCGACGTCTTCGCCCACTACTCGAACATCGCCACCCAGGGCTTCCGTGAGCTCCAGGAGGGCCAGCGGGTCAGCTTCGACGTCACGCAGGGCCAGAAGGGCCCGCAGGCGGAGAACATCGTTCCCGCCTGATCGCCGGACACGTACCTGCTCACCGGGGCCCGCACCGTCATGGTGCGGACCCCGGTTTGTGCTGTTTTCAGGAAGGCAGACAACCGCATGCCCCGCAGACCCCAGAAGCCGAACCGGCGCGCGTCGTCACCCCCACCGTCCGCGTCGTCGCCGAGGGAATTCCGGCTGCCGGAAAGCACGACACCCGCACTTCCCGCCGTCGAGGACTTCGCCGGTCTGGACATGCCCGCGGCTCTGCTGAAGACGCTCACCGCGCAGGGTGTCACCACCCCCTTCCCCATCCAGGCCGCCACGCTGCCGAACTCGCTCGCCGGCCGTGACCTGCTCGGGCGGGGACGCACCGGCTCCGGCAAGACCCTCGCGTTCGGGCTGGCACTGCTGGCCCGCACGGCCGGACTGCGCGCGCAGCCCAAGGCGCCCCTCGCCCTCGTGCTGGTGCCCACCCGGGAACTCGCCCAGCAGGTGACGGACGCGCTCACCCCCTACGCGACGGCGGTGAACCTCCGGCTGACCACCGTGGTCGGCGGGCTGTCCATCACCAAGCAGGCCGGTGCGCTCCGGCGCGGCGCCGAGGTGGTCGTGGCGACCCCCGGCCGGCTCAACGACCTCGTGGAACGCGGGGACTGCGTGCTCGACGACGTGCGCATCACGGTGCTGGACGAAGCCGACCAGATGACCGACATGGGCTTCCTGCCGCAGATCACCAAGCTGATCCAGCGTGTACGGCCCGACGGGCAGCGCATGCTCTTCTCGGCCACCCTGGACCGCAACATCGACCGCCTGGTGCAGCGCTTCCTTACCGACCCCGTGGTGCACTCCGTGGATCCGTCCGCGGGAGCGGTGAGCACCATGGAGCACCACGTGCTCCACGTCCTGGACGGCACCGACAAGGAGGCCGTCACCACCCGCATCGCGGCCCGTGACGGCCGGGTCATCCTCTTCCTCGACACCAAGAGGTCCGCCGACCGGCTCGCCAAGCGGCTGCTGGCCGTCGGCGTCCGCGCGGCGGCACTGCACGGGGGCCGCTCCCAGCCGCAGCGCAACCGCACCCTGGATCAGTTCAAGACCGGCCGGGTCACCGCGCTGGTGGCGACGAACGTCGCGGCCCGCGGCATACACATCGACGACCTCGACCTCGTCGTGAACGTCGATCCGCCCACCGACCACAAGGACTACCTGCACCGGGGCGGCCGCACGGCCCGCGCCGGCGGTTCCGGCAGCGTGGTCACGCTGGTCCTGCCCGAGCAGAAGCGGGACATGACGCGGCTCATGTCGGACGCGGGCATCCGCCCCCGGACGGCCCGCGTCAAGTCGAGCGACCCGGAGCTGGTCACCATCACCGGCGCCCGCGAGCCCTCCGGCGTGCCCGTGATCATCGAGGTCCCCCAGCAGGCGACGCCGGCGGCGTCCCGCCCGGACCGGAAGACCGGCTCCGAGCGCGGCGGACGGTCCGGTCGCCGCCGCCGCGGCGGCGGCGGAGCCGGAGCCGGAGCGGCGACCGGTGCGGCCACCACGGCGGGCAACCGGGGCTCGGACCGCCGGGCCGCCGCCGGTGCGGCCGCGGCCGGTGACGCCTCCGCGGCCGGCGGGCGCGGTTCCGCCCGTCGGGCCGGATCCCCCCGGGCCACGGGTGGCGGCGTCGGCGCGGGCGGCCGGGGTACCGACCGCCGGGCCGCCGCCGGGACCGCGACCAGCGCCTCGTCGGGCAAGGACGCCCGCGGATCCCGCCGGCCCACGGCGGCCGGCGGTGCCACCGGCGGCGCCGCCGGGACCGGGAGCCGCGGCGCCGACCGCCGGGGCGGCCGGCGCACCTCGGCCACCTAGGCGGCCGTCGGCCGCGCCTTCGCCCAGGGCGTGCTCGGGTCCCTCAGACCAGGATCAGCACGAGCGCGATCATGACCGCGATCACGCCGACGAAGCCTCCGATCACACAGCCCGGGTTGCTCGTCAGCTCACCGAACCGGGCCCGGGCGGAGGACGGCGGCCCGGCGCCCGCCGGTGACTCGGGGGACCCCGGGGGCGACGAGGGCGTCCGGTGGACCGGCTGGGCGGTGGGCCGCTGGACCGTGGGCGGTGGCGACGGGACGGCGGACACCGCGCCGCCCCGGTACGCGTCCCGCAGGAGCTGGCTCCACAGGACCGGCGGCAGGTCGGGGGCCGGTCCGTTCTCCGGTTCGACGAAGGTCTGCCAGAGCCAGTTGCCCGTGGTGGCGTGACGGTCCCGGCTCATGCCGTAGAACAGCTCCCGCAGATCGCGCAGATAGCGTTCGTCCCGGACCAGCGGCGCCACGGCCCACTGGAAGACCCGGACCGCCCGCTCGGCCGTCGCGGTCCTCGACAGCGTGGGCTCGGTGCCGGACGACCGCGGCGCGAAGTACAGGTTCTGCTTCAGCACTTCGGCACACAGGGCGTGCCGTGTCTCCGGGCGGCGCTGCTGGAGGCGGGCCGCTCCGCCGAGCTCGTCGAGCACCAAGTCGATCGCGTCCGGGGAGAGTTGCTCCGAGCTGAGTTCGTCCAGCAGGACCTCGTCGGACTGCCTGCCGAGTTCCGCCACCAAAATCCGGTGCCCCATGGCGTCCCCGCGCCGGTACCCGCACAGCTCGCGGTGGAGGGCACGGGAGTCCGGGGCGCCCGGAAGGGCCGCCGCGGCGGCTGCCGGGGCGGTGTCGAAACCGTCGGGCAGCGACAGCACCGGGTGCCCGCCGGTCCCGTACTCGGTCGAGGCGCCGGGCGGGGGCGCTGGAGCAAAATCCGGTTCGGGCGAGTGCGGGAACTCGGGCACGGGCGCGGGCGCGGGGTCGGGTGCTTGTGGGCGCCGGTGCGGGGAGACCGGTTCGGGGGCGTGTACGGACCGGGGCGCAGACTCGGGAGGGCGTGCGGGACGGGGCTCGGGCCCGCGCAGTGGTGCGGGTTCGCGCGGCGGTGCCGGTTCGCGTACCGGATCGGGTTCGCGCACCTGTACGGGATCGGGATCGCGTACCGGCAAGGGCTCGGGATCGCGTACCGGCAAGGGCTCGGGGTCGCGTACCGGCAAGGGCTCGGGCTGGTACCGGGTGCGGGCCGGCGGGCGGTCGGTGCCGAGGATGGCCCGCAGCCGGGCGCTCCGCCGCTCCCAGTCGAGGGCCGCGCCGTCGGCGAGGCCGTCGACCAGTTGCGGCACACCGGCGGGCGCCTCCGGGTTGGCGAGGAGGTGCTTCACCAGCCGGGAGGCGGCCCGGTGTTCGAGGCCGGGCCGGGCCGGCCGGCGGTCCATGATCCGGGCGAGTGGGCCGGATCCGCCCGCGTCCGGTTCCCACCGCGGGACGGCCATCAGCCGCAGCGGGTGGGTGTCCACGGTGTCGTAGGTGGCGAACGTCCACTCCTGGCCGAGCCAGGAGCCGAAGATCAGGAACAGCCCCAGGTAGACCAGCGGCACCCGGTCCGCGTCCGGCCAGGCGCGCGCCGTCCCTTCCTCGAGGAGCAGCGACACCCGCTGGGCGGGATCACGCAGCAGCTCGGCGGTGGCCAGGATCAGCGCGTGCTCGACGCTCGGCAGCGCGTCCAGCATGCCGGGCAGTCGCCTGCGCGCCGGCTCGTCGAGTTCCGCGCAGTCGATCACGGACTGCGGGCCCTTCGCCTGCTCGGCCTTCTCCTGGGAGCCCCAGCCCCGGTGGGCCAGGCCCAGGCACTGCCGTGTCTTCAGGGCCCGGGGATCGCCGAAGAGCACATGACTGACCGTGGACGGACGGCCGCCCCGGTCGGTGGTGGGCCAGCGCTGCACGAGCATGACGTCGCCGTCGCGGGACACGGTGCGCACCACGCTCCGCCGTGCCGCCGCCGCGCCGGACACCCAGAGCAGCCGGCCGAGTTCCTGGCCAAGTCGCTCGGCCCGTTCGGGCGGGCAGGAGTGGGCGACCGCGCTCATACCGGTGCCCTGACGGCCGTGGTTGCCGTCCCAGCGGAAGACGACCTGGTGCACCTCGCGCCGGTCCTGGAAGCCGTTCACCGATGTTCCCCTCCCCCGGAGGATCCCGCGGATCCCCCGGCTTTCTGCGCTTCCTCCCGCGGCACCGTCTCGAGCACGGGCACCTCACCCACCGCCAGCGCCTCGGCGCCACCCGGCACGTCGATCAGCCCGTGCATCGCCAGCAGCGCCAGCAGCGGCTCCAGCACCCGCCGCGGCCCGGCGCCCGCCGGATAGCGGCCGTGGGCCTCCTGTCCCCCGGTGGCGGACGCGATGTGCAGGGTGCACCGGCGGATCGCGTCGAATGGACGCAGCCAGGCCTGGCCCGCGTGCCGGCGCAGCAGCCCGTACACGTCCCGGCTCTCCTCGCGGATCGGCGCGGGGTCGAGCGAGGTGGCGGGCGGCCGGGCCAGCCAGCGGTCGACGGGCGGCTGGAACCTGAGCAGGTCCGCCTTGCCGAGCACCATCGCGGCCGGCACGTCCAGGTACGGCCCGTTCTTCGGCAGCCGGTCCAGGACGGTGCCGAAGGCGAGGTCGCCGTCCCGGTTCACCTCGACGTCCAGGCGCTCCCTGACATGGTCGAGCTGGGGCAGCGGCAGGGCCAGCGCCGGGTCGACCACGAAGATCAGGGCGTCGACCCCGAGCAGGAACCGCAGCGCCGCGTCGGTGCGTACGAGGTCCTCGCCGCCCAGGTCGAAGAAGGCGACCGGACGGACCTGACCGCGGGCGTCGGTGATCAGCAGCGACTCCACGAAACGGGCGAAGTCGTCCAGGCCGAGGGCGGCCGTGTGGTCCAGGACCCGGCCGCTGCGCAGCGGCTGCACCCGTTCCCGTACGAACCGCGCGTGCTGTTCGGGGTTGACGGACTGCCACTTGAGGCCGAACGGCTCGAGACCGCCGTCCGTGACGGCCGCGATCATCTGGGTCAGCAGATGGCTCTTGCCGGTGGACGACTGGCCGACCATCGCCACGGTCAGCGGGCGGCCGTACGTGAGGTAGGGCACCGGGATGAAGTGCTCGGGGAAGTCCGGGTCGGCCGTGCACTTCTGGACGGCGCCGCGCATGATGTCGTTCCGCCGCACCGGGTTGTTGATGCCGGCCAGGTCCAGGGGCTTGTACTGCATCCTGCTGTCGGTGACGAACAGTTCGCCGAGGTCGAGCTGGATGGCCTCCAGGCAGTAGGGGCAGAGTACTTCGCCGTTGCCCGGGTCGGCCGCCGCCCCGGTGCCGTCCTCGGTACGGGTCACCGGTGCCTGCCGTTTGAGGCGCAGCGCCTCCTCGAAGGCCTCCCGGTGCGGACGCTGTTCGTCGGCGGGCAGGGTGAGCCGGACCCGGCGGGCGGCTCCGGGCGCGAGGAGTTCGAGCAACTGGGCGGGGGTGGGCCGGCCGGCGGCGCTCGGGGCGAAGGCCTGCCGCAACGTCCGGTCCAGCGCCCGGTGTTCGCCGAGGTCGGCGGGGGCCCGGTCGGCGGCCCCGGGCCGTCCGGTCACCAGCCGGTAGAGCACCTGGGCCGCGCTCCACACCGCGTCCCGGGGGTCGGCGAGCCCTTCGCCCCGGCGCTGTTCGGGCGAGCAGAAGGGCGGCCGGCCCCATGGGGCCCGGGGCCGTCCGGTCCTGGTCATCGCCTCCAGTCCCCAGAGCTGGACCCGGGCGCCGTCCCAGAGCACGGTGGTGGGCGAGACGCCACGCGGCACCAGCCCCTGGTCGGCCAGCAGGCACAGGGCGAGCATCAGATCCCGGGTGAGGCGCTGCTGGTCCGTCGCGGCCATCACGTGGGTGCGCGCGGCGGGGACCCCCCGGGGCGCCGCGTACAGCAGGAACGGCTCCGCGGCGTCCGGTTCGTAGCCGATGATCCGCGGGAAGAGCGCCGCGTACTCCGTGTCGTCGAGCACGCGGTGCAGATGCAGTGCGGTGCCCGCCTCGGTGTCCAGCAGCGCGCGCGCCGCCGGGTTGGCCGCCTCGGCGCTGCCCAGGCGCACCTGCAGGCACTGCTGTCCCTCGTCGTCGAGCACGCAGTTGCGGATGAGCTGGGGCAGCAGCCGGTCACGGCGGGACTCGGGCCCGAAGCGGGCCGGGGTGACGCGGCGCCGGCCCGACGGCAGGGTGAACGCGAGCTTGTCCGGGGGCGAGCTGGTCACCGGCGGTCCTCTCCTTCGTGCGCGTGCGCCGGGCCGTACCCGTGCACGGGCATGCGGCCGGGGTGCGGGGTGCGGGTCACCAGCGGTCGCCGTCCCCTCGGTCGTCCGGATCGGGACGGTCGTAGGGGGGCGCCTGTTCGTACGGGGTCGCCTGCTCGTAGTCGCTCGCCTGTTCGTACGCCGAGGGCGGCGGGTCGTACGCGTAGGAGTCCGTCCCGTAGGAGTCCGTCCCGTACGCATCCCTCCCGTACCCATCCGTCCGGTCGTAGGAGTCCTGCCGGTAGTGGCCCGTACGGTCGTAGTCCGTCCGGTCGTAGTGCGTCCGGTCGTAGGCGTCCTGCCGGCCGGAGGGGCGCGGGCGGTCGTACGGGTTCCCCGGCTCGTCCGGGGTCCTGCGGCCGTACGGGTCCGTGCCGTCGCCGGGGCCGGTTCCGTAGCGGGGCCGGACGGTGTCCACCACGCCCATCCGCAGCGGGGTGAGCCGCACCAGGCCGGCGTACCGTCCCGAGGAGGTCCACAGGACGTCCTCCGGCTGGACCGAACCGCTCGACCGCCACGCCTTCTCCACCTCGTCGCGGACGGCCAGCGGCGCGAACCTGAGCCACACGGCGGCCGCCGGGTCGCGGCTGAGCAGTGTGCCCTGTTCGGGCGAGGACAGTTGCACCACGGACTGCCGGTCGGTCTCCGCGCCGACCAGTTCGGCCGGCCGGTGCGGGTCGGTGCCGAGCAGGTTCGCCGAGGTCGCGCGGACCCGGCGGGCGGCGGCGAACGGCGGTGCGGCCAGCACCCCGTTGTGCTGGAGGTGGCGGCGGGCCGTCGACAGCACCTCGCGGACCCGCTCCTCGGTGCGCCGCACGGCGAGGGCGCCGGCCTGGCCGCGTTCGACGGCACCCCAGTACGGCTTCATCGCCTCCAGGGCGGCGTCCGTCAGATCGGCGGCCAGGGTGGCGACCAGCTCGGGTCCGCCCTCGCCGCTGTCCCGCTCCAGCCAGCGCGGAACCCCCTTGGCGCGTTCCCCCCGGGACGCGCCGGGGGTCCTCCCCCGGCTCTCCCGCGGCCCGTTGCCGTGCCCTTCGTCGCCGGCGGGCTCCTCCCACGCGGGCCCGTCCTGCCAGGCCGGGCCGTCCTGCCAGGCGTACACGCCGGCCCAGTCGTCCTCCGCGTCGTCGGGACCGGCGTCGTCCGTCTCCAGGGCGGAGGGGCCGGTGAGCCAGTCGTCCTCGGCGGGCGGGCCGGTGTCCGGTGCGGCGAAGGCGCCGGGCGCCTCGAACCGCTCGGCCTCGGGCGCCGCCTCGGCCTCGGCGGCCGCGGCCGTCGCACGCAGCATGCCGGCGACGGACCGGGCGGCGTCGGCGCAGTACAGGCGCTCCTCGACGGCCCAGTGCTCGCCGACCGCCTCGGCCAGCAGGGCGTCGAGCCGGTCCAGGGTGTGCCGCAGCGCGTCCGTCGTACGGCCCGGCGCCCAGGCGGCGGCCGCCGCGTGCCACAGCCGGCGGACCGTCTCCACGGCGACGCCGAGCCCGGCCACCAGGGCGGCGCCGCCGAGCAGCGGCGGGGGCCCGGCCGCGTACGCCACGGCCACCCCGGCCCCGGCGCCCGCGAACGCGGCGACGCGGGGGGCGACGGCCCAGCGGCCGGGGCGTCCGGCACCGCGCAGCCGGGCCTTCCCGAGCTCCGCCATACCGACGAACAGCAGGGGGACGAGGAGCGCCAGCGGGAGGAACGGCCCCCGCCACAGCGCGCCGAGCACCCCGGCGACGGCCGCGAGCGCAGTGGCGACCAGGATGCCGGGCACCGCGGCGTCGTCCGCCGTACCGGAGCGCCGGTCCCCGGCACCGGTGCCGTCGGCGGCCGTGCGCGCGTCACCGCGAGCACCGGGGAGGGCGGCCAGCTTGGGCAGCAGCGCCGAACCCGGTACCGGCTCCGCCCGCCCGGCCAGTCCCGTGAAGCGCTGGGCCACCGACCGCATGGGCAGCGCCTGGCCTAGCAGTTTTCCGGCGAACTCCCGCAGGCCCTCGCCGATCCGCTCCCCGATGCCCTCGGCGGACGGCACCCGCAGACCGAGGGCCGTGAGCCGGGCCGCCGACTCGGCGGGGGACGCGGTCGCGCCGCCACCGCGCAGGGCGGTGCCGACGATGTCCCGGTACTCGTCCAGCGCCTGGCGGGCCTGGTCGACGTCCGCCTCGAACGCGTCCCGGCGGCCGGGCCGCAGCAGCCCAGGCAGGCTCCCCAGCCCGGCCAGCGACTCCTCGGCGTGGTCGAGGGCCTCCGCGCAGGCGCGGTAGGCGTCGTCGGCCACCCCGCCGGGCTCCCGGTGCCGCTGGTCCCGGCCGCCGCGGGCCGCCACCAGCCGGCGCAGCGGCTCCGGCAGATCGGCTCCGGAGGAGGCGGTCAGCAGGACGTCCGGCGCGAGTTCGGTGTCCTCACCCGCGAACCGGGTGAGCGCGTCACGCCAGGCCCGGTCGCGCACCTCCGGCGGCAGGTCCTGCTCCAGCAGCCGCACCCCGGGCGCGGCGACGGCCTCGGGCAGCGACCCGATCGCCGCCAGCACCCCCCGGTACAGGTCGGGCACCGACAGCACGTCGACCAGGACCGCCAGGGCGTCCGGGTCGTCGGCGGCGGGCTGCTCGAGCGCGGTGTGCGCCGAGCGCAGATCACCGGCCCACAGCAGCCCGGTGCCCGAGGTGCGCAGCACGGCGGGCCGCACCAGCCTGCGGTCGGGCTGGAACGCCTCGTCCTCGCCGGCGTACGAGCCCGGCGCGCTGCCGACCAGCAGCACCAGCAGCCTGACCTCGCCCACCGCCCGGTAGCCGGTGAGCAGTTCGTACTGGAGCTGGTGGTCGGTCAGCCCGGCCGGGGTGTCGACCACCAGGAAGAGCGGGTCGTCGGGTTCCGGCAGCCCGGCCCGGCCCAGTTGCCGGGCCACCCGGGTGCGCAGGGCCTGAGCGCTGTCCAGCTCCGCCGCTCCCGCGCGCAGGTCCAGGTGAACGACGGCCGCGAAGTCCTGAGTACGGCTCACTGCGCGTCACCGTCCCAGGGGTTGCGGCGGGACCGGTCGCGTTCGTCGCCTCCGCCGTACGTTCCCGGACCCGCGGAGTCGTCCCACGGCACCGTGGGCACGTCCTCGCGGCGAGGTCGTTCCTCCGCACCGCTCCCGGTGGCGGAACGGCCGTCCCGGCGGCCCTCCCGTTCGCCCCAGGGCTCGCGGCTCTCGTCGTCGTCCGTGCCGCGCCGGCCGCCGCGGTCCTCGCCGTACGCCCGCTCGTAGCCGCGCCGACGGGCGCCCTCCGGGTCGCCCCGGCCCTCGTCGTCGTCCTTGCGGAACCGGGCGCCGCGGTCCTCCGCGTGCCGCGGCTCCTCACCGTACGACCGATCGTCGCCGTACGACCGGTCGCCACCGTACGGGCGGTCCTCCGCGTACGGGCGGTCCTCGGTGTACGGGCGGTCCTCGGTGTACGGCCGTTCCTCCCCGAACGGCCGGTCGTAGCCGCGCGGGCGGGCGGCGTCGCCGCCGTCCCGGTCCTCGCGGTCGGCGGCTCCCCGGTGGGTGTCGTAGGAGGAGACGGGGGCGGTGCCCCAGTCGTCGTCCCCGGCCGCCGCTCGCCGGGGCCGGGGAACGTCGTCGCGACCCCGGGGCCGCCCCGGTGCGCCGCCGCGCACGTGTTCCAGCAGGGTGCGCAGGGTCGGCTGGACGGCGCGCTGGTCGCCGAACTCCTTGTCCAGCGCGGCCGGCAGGGTCTCCGCCCAGAACTCCCACAGCGGCCGCACCCAGCCCTCGACCCGCTCGCCGCCGCGCTCCCGGCGGTCGGCCAGGAGCTCGAGCTGGCGCGGGGCGATCTTCTCGACCAGGTCGACGAAGAGCGGGTGCGGTTCGCTGCCGGTCCGGGCCAGCCCCAGCGGCTGTGCGCCCATCAGCTCACGGCAGTAGTCCTCCACGGTCCGCTCGTCGTCGAGGACCGTCCAGCGCTCGTACGACCGCAGCAGCTCCGCCCAGCTCGACACCCCGCCGGGGAAGTCGCCCAGGCGCAGCCGGACGCCGGGCACGTTCGGGCCCGCCTCGGGGAACAGCCGCAGCCTGACGCGTTCCGGGGAGGCCGGGTCGCCGTCCACCACGTCCACCTGGCCGTTCCACACGCAGCACAGCAGCCGGTGCAGGATGGTGCGCCGGTCCTCCTCGCTGCTGACCATCCAGCTGTCGCGGTGGCCCAGGCGCTGCCGCCAGCGCAGTACGTCCTGGGCCTGCTCGGACTCCTTCGCCCTGGCCCACTGGCGCAGCACCTTGCGGGCCTCGGGCACCTGGGTGAGGCTCATCTCGCTACGGAAGAGGACCACGGTGATCGAGTCGCTCTCCACCGCCCGGTACTCCACGGAGTTCTTGGCGTCCGAGGGCAGCCGCAGCGTCTTGCCCAGGTACTCCTGCACCTCCTCCGCGGCCTGCACCCTCGGGTGGGTGACCAGGACCCGCAGCGGTCCGGTGCCCTCCGGGGTGAAGCCGACGGGCAGCAGCCCGGCGAGCTTGCGTCCGAACAGGTCGAGCGCCTCCTTGCTGACCTGGTCGGTGGCCTCCTGGTCGCCCGCCGCGGCGGACAGCAGGGTCCCCATGGCCGGCAGCAGCGGCCGCTCCTCCAGATGGGTGCCGCTCTCGGCGAACAACCGGGTGATGCGGGCCTCGAGCTGTCCCTTGACCTGGGCGACGGCGCCGTCCGGGTCACGGCGGCTGCGGGTGTGGACGCGGCGCCAGGTGTCCCCGTCGACCAGCTTGAGCAGCAGCGCCGCCTCGTAGTCGGTCTCCCGCAGGCCCTCACGCCGGATCAGCCGGGCGACCACGTCCTCGTAGAAGTGGTTGAGGGTGCGCTGCGGCGGCAGCAGGTAGGAGATGCCGGTGCGGTCCTCGTACAGCTCGTGGCCCTTCTGCGCGGAGGCCTTGCGCTCCTGGTCGCCGTGGCTGCGGAAGGCCCGCACCAGGCGGTCCAGGTCGGCTCCGGCCGCGTCCGCGTGGGGCTGCCAGACCTGCTGCTGATCGCGCCAGGCCTCGTGCCAGATCAGCCGGCAGCGCCACTCGTACCAGGCGTCCTGCTCCCGGATGGCGGCCTGGACGGCCTCGTCGCCCCAGCGGGCCGGCGCCATGCCGGCCAGCTGTCCCTTGATCCGGGGGATCTTGGGCGGCTGTTCGGTGACCCCCGCCGGGCGCTGCGGGGCGCGGGCGCGGCTGTCCAGCATGCCGAGGAAGCCGAGCCGGACGATCCCGTGATCACTGTCGGATATGCCGCGCACGACGCGTTCGGCGAGGAAGGGGTCGGCGCTCTGCAGCAGCTTGTCGATGGCGGGGCGCGGGGCGAACCGGTCGGCCATGACGGCGGCCTGGTGCTCGGCGTCCACGCGCAGGGCGGACAGCTGGCGCTGCATGTCGCCGATGCGCTCACCCAGCGCCTGCTCGACGTTCTTGCCGCCGCGCGGCAGCGGTTCGGGCTCGGGCACCGGCAACTGCCGCCGTTCCCACAGCTCTTCCAGGTGGGAGTCGGCGAAGAGCTGGCGGATCATCAGCACCCCGTTGTCGCCGCGCAGGGCGGCCCGCGGCCGTTCCACCAGCTCGGTGACCGCCTCCCGCAGCATCCGTCCGGCCACCAGGTCGGCGAGCTGGTCCATGGGTGCGGTCATGGAGGCGACCAGGCTGGTGGAGACGCCCTGCCGGCCGATGCCGGTCGGCGACAGCGAACTGCGGGCGACACCACGGTTGATGAAGCTCGCGGAGAAGGTCTGGTAGTCGTCGTCGGCGGCCGTCTTGCGGCCCCGGGAGCGGCCGTCGCCCAGCTCGGTGCCGATCAGCGACATCACCAGGGAGACGATGGAGCGGCGCAGGTCGTCGGCGCGGATGCCGGCGGTCGGGCTGAACAGGAAGGCCGTGGGCAGGATTCCGGTGCGCAGCCGGACGGGGGTGGTGCCCGGGTAGCGGATGGCGAAGCCGGCGTCGTGGTCGAGGTCGCCGATCTCGGCGCCCTCGGTGGGCGCGTTCTGCCGGTCCACCAGCCGGAACAGGTCCACCAGGGCCCTGGCCGCGTTGAGTTCCGCCTCGCGTCCGCCGCCGGTGGCGGAGGAGAACGACGACGGCATGACCACCAGCGGGTAGATCTTGACGCCCTCGAACCGCCGTACCTGGAAGGCGTAGTTGATGAGGTGCAGGTAGTCCAGGAAGATACCGGCTCCGGTGCCGCCGGCCACCGAGAAGGCGACGAACACGTCGCAGCCGCTGACCCTGCCGCCGCCCAGCTCGCTGAGTTCGCCCGCCGACTTGGCGATGGCGTCGATCGCCTGCAGCAGCGGCTCGAGGACCGGTGCGAGACCGTGCCGGAGGGTCGCGAACAGGGCGGCGCGGCCGACGGTGGGGAGCTGGCCCGCGCCGTTGTGCAGCGGGGTGACCTCGGGCTCGCCGATGACCGGCGGGAGCCAGCCGGCCACCTCCTCGCGCATGCTGGCCCGGAGCATCTTGGTGACCTCCGGTGAACTGTCGAAGTTCGGCAGCAGGTGGTGGGTGGCCCGGGACGTGCGGGCGTAGGCGGCGCGCAGCGAGGGGTCCACGTTGAACTGCGGCAGCCGCTGCAGGTCGGTCTCGCTGTAGTCGGCGTAGACGAACTGGAGGCAGTCCGGGAGCTGGTAGGGGGCCTGGCCGCTCTGCCGGGTCAGTGCCATGCCGTCCGGCCCGCACAGGTCGGTGCGCAGTCTGCGTTCGAGTTCGGCGCCGACCAGTCCCCCGGTGCCGCCCAGGCCGACGAAGAGCATCGGCTGGAAGATCTTCATGGTTTCCTCCCCGCTCGCGGCCGGGGCGGCCGCGGGTTCGTGCTGGGACCTTCTGCGTGGTGCGTGCGGCTCGATGGCCGCGGTGCGATGCGGTGCGGTGTGCCGGGCGGGCGGGGAGCGATCGGGCTCCCCGCCCGCCCCCGGCGTCATTCGTAGGAGCTGTAGGCGCCGGGGGTGCTGCTCTCGGCGGTGCCGGGACCGGGGGTGCCGGGCTCGGGGCGGGGACGGGGCGGCTGCCCGCGGCGCTTCTGCTTCGGGGGACGTCTGTCCTCGCCGAGGGCCAGTTGCAGCGTCTCGGTCAGCGGGACCGGGCCGCGGACGGGCACCAGGCTCCGGCCGCCGCCCTTCTTGCGCAGCACCGCTCCGCCGCCCTTGGGGTTGCGCTGGACGGCGTACGGGCCGTGGGGGCGTCGTTCGATGCGGGGGCTGCGGTGGGGTTCGGCGACGGTGAACTCGTACCACTGCTTCT
The DNA here is from genome assembly GCF_040704065.1 of Streptomyces sp. NPDC047869. NCBI lineage: Bacteria > Bacillati > Actinomycetota > Actinomycetes > Kitasatosporales > Streptomycetaceae > Streptomyces > Streptomyces sp. NPDC047869. The sequence continues at coordinate 113,387 of NZ_JBEYRK010000009.1, read as the reverse complement.
GGCCGTGCCCGGCCTGGTGCTCGGAGAGGACGCTGCCGTCCTCCGCGACGAGCTGCAGCGTCAGGCCGTACGGGTCCTTGGCGCGCCGGCGCTGGCGCACCCAGGCCACGGCGACCAGGGCGAGCACCACCAGCAGGGCGGCGGCGCCCAGGATCACCCACTTGTACTTGTCCCAGAAGCCGGGTTCGGGCGTCACCCGCACCGAGAGCGGGGAGCGTACGAGGGTCCGGTCGTGGTCGGTGGTGTCGGCGACGGTGACGGTGCCGGCGAGTTTCAGCCCGTCGTCGCCGAGGCGGTCGCCGAAGACGCCGGCGGGGGCGACCTCGACGGTCACCTTTCGGGTGCCGGACTCGCCGGGCGCGAGCGTGATCCGCGCGGGGCTGACGGAGAGCAGTCCGGGCTGGAGGTCGGCCACGGCGAGCCGCAGGGTGTGCGCGGTGCCGCTGGTGTTGTGCACGGCCAGGGTGCCGCTGATCCGGGCGCCCGGGTGGACGTCGGCGGCGGGCAGGTCGAGCGAGGTGGTGACGGGCAGCTGGCCGGGGGCGACCTCGCCGGTCTCGCTGCGGGTGTCGGCGCTGAGCCCGGCGGCGGTCAGCGTGGCACTCACCTTCAGCGCTCCGTCGGCGTCCTTCGGGACGCGCACGGAACCGGTGAACGAGCCGTCGCTCGCCGTGGGGTCGGCGGCCTTGCCGTCGTCGGTGAGGTCCAGCTTCAGCGGGGTGAATCCGTCGCCGGTGAGCGCGCTGCGCACCCGCAGCCCGTCGTAGTCGCGGGGGTCCTTGATCTGGTAGCCCTCGCGGGTCTGCAGCCGCATGGTCACCTTGACCTCGTCCCCGGCCTGCGGGGAGGGCGGGTCCATGGTGATGGCGCCGCGCAGCTCGCCCTGCCACAGCACGCTGACGGAGACGGGCAGCGAGCGGTGTCCCTCGGGTGCCTCGGCCTTCACCTTCCAGGGTCCGGGCAGCGGGTCGACGATCTTCAGCGCCTCCACCACACCGTTGCCACCGGCCAGCTCGAAGGACGACTTGCGGTACTTGCCGTGCGTGGGCACCTTGTTGCCCTTGGGGTCGTAGTACGTGATCTCGACCGCGGGGTCGCCCTTGTCGACCACGATGCTGCCCACGGTCGCCAGCGGGGAGATGGCGATCTCCTGGGTGGACGGCGGCCGTTTCGGGTCGGGTCCGCGCTCGTGCCGCAGGCAGTGGGCGGCGGCGAAGATGTCCTCGAGCGTGCTGCCGAGGGCCTCCGGCTCGACCTTCTTCGGTTCGGGGGTCGCGGACGGCAGGTCGACGCAGCCCTTCTGGTATCCGCCGGCCGCCATCCGCTTCAGTTCGTCCATGCGCGGCTGGTCCCCGAAGCCGAGCGGCCACACCTGCACGTGCTCGTCCCTGGCCTCCTTCAACGCCAGACCGAGCTGCCGGTCGCCCTCGTCGTCGCGGTGCGCGGGGTCGCCGTACTTGGGGCTGTCGCCGACGTCCATGTAGCCGTCGGTGAGCAGGAACAGCACACGGGGCTGGGACGGGTCGGTGCCGTCGGTGAGGTCGTGCACGCCCTGGCGTATCGCGCTCGGGAAGTCGGTGCCGGTGCCCTGGCGTTTCGTCCGGCTGCGCAGCTTGGTGACGCAGCTTCCGATGGTGTCGCGGCCCGCCGCGTCCAGCGCGGTCCGCGGGCACACCGGGTCCACCGCGCGCTGGCCGTCGGACTCGGCGGCGGCGAAGCCGAAGACGGTGACGTGGGACTGGGAGGAGACGTCGCCGAGCGCGATCCGGGCGGCGGCGGCCTTCTCGGCCTTCATGTCCGCGGCGGCGAGGCTCGCGGACTCGTCGACGGCCACGGCGTAGTTGACCGCCGGGAACGCCGGCGTCGTCTCCGCCACCGGCACCGGGCCGTGACCCGGTGGTGCCAGGAGGGCGCCGGACAACGCGGCCCCCGCCAGCACCGCGACCGCGGCGCGGCGCATCCCGCCCCATCGCCCTTGCCGTCTTCCCGTGACTGTTTCCACGGCGGTCCCCTGTTTCCTCGTTCGTTTGTGCATGTGGAGTGCTCGGTGCGGGCGGACCCGCTCAGCGCGGGGTCAGGCCCCAGGCCAGGGCCAGCGCCGCCGAGAGGGCGAGCGAGCCCATGCCCCAGCGGATGGCCCGGTACTTGGCGGACAGGATCGAGCTGACGTCGACGGCCTGGACGAGCAGCCACCCGGCGGGGTCGCGCCCGGCCTCGGCCACCCGGGCGTACAGCCCCGTGAGGTCGCGGGCGGCCACCAGGTCACCGAAGTACGTGACCCCGTCCCGGCCGCGGCGCGTGCCGGTGCGCGGCATCACCGCGCCGACCAGCGCGATCACCGCGCCGGCCCAGAACACCCCGGCGAGGACCAGCGGCACGTCGGCGGGTCCGCGCCAGCCCGGTGGGCCGTGCCGTCCCAGCAGGAAGGCGGGCAGCGCGAGCGTCCCGGACAGCAGTACGGCGGCCTTCGAGTCGGCTCGTCCGAGGTCCTCGCGGATGGTGTCGAGCAGTCGTTCGGCGATGCGCTCCCCCGCCCCGCCGTGGCTGTGCCGACCCCCGTCCGGTACGTGCACGGTCGGGGCGGGGGAGGTCCTGGCGGCCTCGTCCTCGGCGGTCATCCGTCCTCTTCCGCCCAGGACCAGCCGTCGTCGCGCGGGCGTCTGCGGCCGCGCGGCGGCTCCCGGTCGTAGTCGTCGGCCGGGTAGTCGTCGGCGTGCTCCGGCCGGTAGGTCCGGCCCCGGGCGGGCTCGCGGTCGTAGTCGTCCGCTTGATAGGGCTCGGGCCGGTAGGTCCGGCCCCTGGACGGCTCGCGGTGGTGGTCGTCCGCCGGTTCCGGCTCGGGCCGGTACGTCCGGCCGCGCCGCGGCGGCGGCTCGTAGTCGTCCTCGGGACCGGGTTCCGGACGGTACGTCCGGCCCCGCGAGGGCTCGCGTTCGAAGTCGTCGGCCGGGTAGGGCCCGGAGCGCCGGGCGTTGCCCCGGTCCGGCTCCCGGTCGTAGTCGTCCGCCGGGTCGAGTTCCGGACGGGACGTCCGGCCGCGCGGCGGCTGCCGGTCGTAGTCGTCCGCCGGGTCGAGCGGCCGGTACGTCCGGGCCCGCGGCGGCTCCCGGTCGTAGTCGTCCGCCGGGTAGGCCTCGGGTCCGCGGCGGGGGCGGGAGGGCGGTTCGTCGGCGACGGTGCCGTCGTCCAGGTGGGCCTCGGCGCGGTGCACCTCCCGGGTGGACTCGGTGCGGTAGGTCTCCGTCCGATAGGTCTGCGCGCGGTGCGACTCGGCCCGGTGGGAGCGCCGCCGGGGCGGTTCGTCCGACACCCAGTCAGGGGTGTACGGCTCCTCGGCGGCGGGTTCCAGTTGGCGCGGCTCCCTGCGGGCCGGTACCGCGCCGATGGGCCCCTGGAGCGGGCGGCGCTGGTCCTGGTTGAGCAGGTTGAGGACCTGAGTCTCCACGTCAGCGGCGTGCAGCTCGCCCCTGAGCGCCATGGTGTACAGCCGGTCGACCCGCTCCCGCTCGTCCTGCCGGCCCTCCTGGCGGATCTTTTCCAGGAAGTCCTTGGCGCCCTCGGGGTCGGCGGCCAGCATGAAGCTGAGCTGCTCCAGCTCGCCGCCCTGCAGCATGCGCCGGAACGAGTCCTGGCGGACCCGGGTGACCTCGGCGTCGGCCTGCGCCCCGCGCCGCTGCTTGGCGTACTCGATGGCCTCGTCGTTCACCCCGAGGCGGACGTACAGCCTTACCCGCAGGCCGAGTTCACTGCCCAGGTCGCTCCAGCGGCCGCCGACGCACTCCCTGGTGATGACGCGGTTGGCCTGTTCGGCGTCGGTCACCCGGTAGGTCAGGGTGATCTCGCGCAGCCGTTCCAGCACCGGGGAGGTGAGCCGGGCGGCGACATCGGTCACGACCTGGACGGCGGCCAGATGGGGGTCGGTCACCTCCCACTCGATGTCCACCTCGGCCTTGAAGAAGCTGGTGCCGCCGGCGGCCGGCAGTTCGAGCTGGAGCGGCGAGACGTACGTGCCCTGGGCGATCTCGCAGACGTTGTACGGCCGGGCCAGCGTCCGCTTGTCCACGTGCCGCACCCCGGAGACGGTGACCACGCTGTGGCCGCCGTTGCGGTAGAACAGCACCGAGGCCTTCTGCGCGCTCGCCGCCGGGAAGGTGCCGAGCGGGGCGTACTCCCGCAGGAACGGTCCCGCGGGCACCGGCCCCCCGGCCGCCGTCTCGTCCTCGTCGTCAGCCATTCCTGTCCTCCTCGCGGGTCCTCTCCCGGCGCGTGCGCTCCCGGCGGTCCGGCCGCCGTGGCGTGACGGCGAGCCACCACAGGTCGCGCGCCCGCGCGTCGAGGAGGGGGTTCTCGGGGTCGTTCATCATGTGGCGCAGCAGCCAGTCCAGCCGCCGCTGGTCGTGGTCCTCGGTGGCCAGCGCGGGCAGCAGTGCCGCGAGCCCCGGCCGGGTCCACTCGGTGCCGTCCTTGCGGACGGCGGACCGCAGCAGACGTTCCAGCGCGTCCATCGCCACGTCCCTGGCCCGGGCGGTGTTGAGGGCCGTCCACATCAGGTCGGCCATGGGGCCGACGAGTTCGGGGCGGGTGGCGGCCAGGGCGAGCGGCAGCGGCCAGTCGCCCCGGTCGGCCAGGGGTGCGCCGGGGTCGTCCGTCAGCACCTCGTCCACCGTGGTCAGCGACAGCCGTACGGTGGTCACGAGGCCCAGGTCCTGGTACGCCTCGCGTTTGTGGTGGGTCCACTCGGCGATCCGCGTCAGCACCTGGTCCGCGTCCGGCAGCGCCAGCAGCCGTACGACGTTGAAGGAGGCGACCGCGAGCTGGTCCCCGTCCTCGCGGACCCCGATCCTGGCGAGGGTGTCCAGCGTGTCGTCCGTGGTGGCCGCCGCGTTGCCGTAGCCGAGCGCCATCGCCGCCGTCCAGCGCAGCGCGTTGGTGCCGTTGCGGCTCCAGTCGCCGACCAGCCGGTGCACCGTCCCGCGGTGGGTGCCGTGGCCGGCGGCCTGGTCCAGGGTGGTGGCCGCGAAGATCCTGCGGCGGGGCGTGGCCGCCTCGGCGAGCGGCCGCACCAGCTCGGTGTAGCCGTAGTCGAAGTCCCGTACGCACAGCTCGCCCGCGGCCACCGCGGCGCGCATCCACACCTGGGAGCGCGGATCGTCCGCGAGCAGCCTGAGCCAGCGCACCACCGGTGCCCGGACCGGGAAGTGCCGGTCCCACAGCTCGGTCAGGACCGCCGAGGGCAGGGCGGTGCCCCGGTACCAGATCAGCCGGGCCGGGACCTCGCCGCCGGCCACCTCGACCCGGCCGTCGGTCACCTCGGCGCGCGAGAGCGCCAGGTCGGCCTCCGGGTCGTCGCAGAACAGCGGGCGGGCCGGGGTGTTGTCGGGGTCGCACTGGACGGACAGTTCCCAGGTCAGCAGGTGGGCCGCGGCGGCCACCGCGCTGTGCGAGGCGCCGCCGAGCACGGCGAGGGCGATCCGGAACGCCACCGGGTGGAACAGGTTCGCCGTGTCCGGGCGCCCCGCGCCGGTCCCGGTGCCGGCGGGCCGTGCCGTCAGTGCCCGGTCCACCCCGGCGAACCACTCCTGCACCTGGCTCGCGGCCAGGCTCCGGCAGCCGGCCAGCAGTTCCTCGTAGGAGATGTCGCCGAGCACATGGCCGGCCAGCAGGGACGCGAGGAGTTCGGCCTCCGCCGGGCGCAGGTCCGTCAGGCCGACGACGCCCTCGACCTCCTCACGGGCCCACAGTTCCTCGGCGCGGGCCAGCAGTTCGGCCGGGCCCGGGCCGTCGTCCGGGGCCGTGGCCGTGGCCGCGTGGCGCTCCAGCCGTTCCAGCAGCCGGGTGCGCAGCAGTTCACGGGTGGGCGCGGGCGGGCAGAGCATGCCGTACCGGCCGGCGAGCAGCGCGTTGGCGGCCGATCCGACGGTGACGACGATCACCGCGTAGGCCTCGCGGCGCTCCAGGGCCGCGGCGAGTTCGTCGAGGTCCATCTCGGCGGGCGGCAGCGCGCCGGGCCGGGTCAGGGACAGCTCCAGCAGGTAGCCGGTACCGCTCGGTGTCTCCTCGCCGTCGCCGCTTGCGTGGTCCAGCGACTCGGCGAGCTGCCGTGCCCCGCCGTCCGGGTCGACCCGCCGCACCCGCGTTCCGGTGCCGGGTTCCGGCTCGGCGCCGTTGGCCGACGCGGTGGTGACCTCGTCGAGGAGGGAGAGCGCCGTACTGGTCCGCCCGGTGCCCGGAGCGGCGCCGAGGACGAGAAGCCGGCGGGCGCGCAGCGCGTTGCGCAGCCGTATGTAGCCCGCCGGCTCCACGTGGACGCGGCGCAGCCGGCGCAGTTCCTCCTCGGGCACGGGCCCGCTGCGCATGCCGGCGCCGGACCGGCGGGCGTCCAGGCTCAGGTTGATGTCGCCGATGATGGCGCTGCCGATGTACGACCGGTCGAAGCTGGTCAGGTCGCGGCCGACGTCGAACAGCGTCCGGGTGGCGCGTCGGGCCCGGGTGGCGGCGGCGAGGTCGGTGGGTCCGTCCTCGTTCTGCTCCGCGGCGAGGGGGTCGCGGGTGTACTCCTTGATCCGCCCGGCGGCGCGCTCCCGTTCGCGTTCGCGTTCCTGCTCCCGCTCGGCGGCCTCGTCCTCGGCGTCTTCGTCCTTGCCGGACCCGCCGTCGGCCTTGCCGTCGTCGTCGTGGGCCTGCTCGTCGCGGCCCTTCTTGTCCTCGGGTTCGGGCGAGCGGTCCCGGCCGGGCTTGTCGGGGGTGTCCTCGGCCGGGGCGTCCGGCTGCTGGTCGTCGCTCATCCGCCTCAGCCCTTGCGCCGCTCGTCGTCGCGTCCGGTGATCCGGCCGATGTGCACGGGCTGCTGGTAGACGTTGTCGTGGTGCTCGGACATGTCGCCGTGCACGGTGTACTGGTTGCCGGACGGGCGTTCCCGGTACGGGGCGGCCGCCGGCGGGACGGGGGCGCCGGTGTCCGGCGCCGGGCCGGCGGCGGGGCGCGGCGCCTCGGCGGCGGTTCCGGGCGGGGTGTCGGCGGGGATCTCCGGGGCGGGCAGGCCCGGCAGATGGCACCAGGCGGTGACCTCGCCCTCCTTGAGCCGCAGCCGGGCCCGGGAGTACTGCCCGGGCTCGATGAACTTGCCGCCGCCGCTGACGACGTCCTCGTACAGGGACTGGGAGGTGACCAGGACCAGGTCGGCCCCGTTGGCGTCGAGGAGGCGGCGGGCGACGGCGGAGTCGGCCAGCCGGCAGGCCAGGTCGACCGCGCGTCCGCTGATGCCCCGGTCGTCGTGGCGGACCGGGCCGACGTGCATGCCGATGCGCAGTCCCAGGGGCACGCGCAGACCTCGGTTCTCGTCCCGCAGTTTCTCGCGCACCTCGACCAGCCACAGGCCGAGCAGCCGGCTCACCGCGACGCGGCCGGTGACCGCCACGAGCACACCGTCCCCGCGGTCCTCCAGGTGGAGGGCGTCGCGGGGCACCGAGGCGTGGGTGAAGGCCGTCTCCAGCACCCGGTAGATCCGGGCGCGCATCCGCGGCTTGTCGACGTCGTCGTACTCCCCGGACCGTCTGGCGTCGACGCTGATCACCAACTCGTAGTGTTCCTCGGTGATTTCCGTCGCGTCGTGGTTCACCCGTGCCCCCTGCGGTGCTGTGCGCTCGTGGATGAGGTGGTCGTCCCAACAGCGTCGGGCCCGGGACGCGGGGCCGTCTGTAGCCGTTTACACACGGCGGGCGGTGCGTTACTCGTGATGGCCGTCCGCGAGAAGGGCGAGCAGGGCCGGATCGAGGATCTCGACCATCCGGTTGCCGGTGCGCACGATGCGCTGGGTGCGCAGCAGCCGCAGGGCCTTGGCCACGGCCTCCCGGGTGGCGCCGATGGTGGCGGCCAGCTCGTCCTGGGCCAGGTGGACGACGGAACCGGCGGGCGGGGGGCCGGACGGACGGCCCGCCGCGGCGGGGGTGTAGGGGCCGGCGGGTTCGGCCGCGGAGAGTTCGCTGAGCCGGCCGGCCAGGCGCTGCAGGACGGTGAGGGAGGCGAGCGCGGACCGTTCCTGGTCGGCGCTGCGCAGCCGGAAGGTGAGCTGGCGTATCACCAGTCCGCTGACGCGGGGGTGCAGGGCGAGGAAGCGCCGGAAGGCGTCCCCGGATATGACCTGGGCCTCTATCGGGCCGAGCGCGCGCACGGTGGCACTGCGCGGATGCGGGTCCAGCGCGGCCATCTCGCCGAGCAGTTCACCGGGTCCGCGCAGGCCGAGTATCAGCCGGGTGGCACCCCGGTCGGTGGAGACGGAGACGGTGGCCCAGCCGTCAAGAAGGATCAGCACATGGCTGGACCGGTCGCCCTCGGTCAGCAGGTGGGCGTCGGGCGGGAAGTGCTTCCGGTTGCCGAGGGCCATGACGCCCTCGCGCTCCTGTGCGGACAGAGACTGCGCGAACGCAAGGTCATTGCCGAGCAGCCCCATGGCCACGCCCCCCGCCGCAGTGCCGATGGCCGATTTTTCGATGGCGTTGATGGTGGCAGAACGCCGTTTTCGGGCGAGTGAATTGCGCCACATCGGGGGTACCGTCCGGTAATGACGGAACTGCCAGGTAGGTCGCCCGGGCAGCGCGTATCCAGGGCGCGGACCGGTCACCGGGCACGGCGGGGCGAGGCTCTTCCGGCCGTCGGCGTCGATCGACTACGGCGAGGTCAGACCCCCCTGGGGGTGACACCTCGCATAAATGCGCCAAGTGGGCGAGTGGAGGGATTTGGCGAGAACTCGGGTTTTCCGCGGGCGTGGCGCCACGGATTTCAGCCTGCCGCGCAGGTCTCCCCGTTGAGCGTGAACTCGTACGGTGTCCGGTTCCGGTCCCGCCAGGACGCGATGAAGCCGAAGGACAGCGAGGAGTGCGCGGCGACCGACCTGTTGTAGTCGGCGGCGGTGGCGGTGGCCCGGGAGCCGTCCTGGTGGGCGGTCGCGTCCCACATCTGGCCGACCTGCTGGCCGTCGCGGAAGCTCCAGGCGACCTGCCAGCCGGTGAGGGCCTCGGCGGTGGTGACGGTGACGGTGGCCTGGAAGCCGTCGGGCCACTGGTCGACCAGGTCGTAGGCGACCCGGCAGGTGGGGGCGGGCCCGCCGGAACGGGTGGGTCCCGCACCGGTGGTGCCGGAGGAGGTGCCCTGGGGTTCGGGTCCGGGGTTCCTGGTCTCGTGCCGGGTACGGGGAGCGGTCGCGGAGGGGGCGGCGGAGGCCGATTCCCGGTGGGCGGGGTGTCCGGACGCCGATTCCCCGGGTGACGGGGAGCCGCTCGTGACGGGGAACGTGCCGGGGTCGGCGACCGGCTGTCGGTCGTCGCGGGCCGCCGCCGTGTCCTCGCCGGAGCCGCCGAACGGCATCATCGACACCCCGAGCGCCAGCGCCGACAGCAGGACGGCCGCGGCGAGCAGGCCGCCGCGCAGCGCCCGGCCGCGGCCCGCGCGCTCCTCCGGGTCGCCGCCGGTGCCGGCCTCGTCCGGGCGGCCGGCGCCCAGCCGGACCTCGGCGGCGCGCCGCCTGCGCTCCAGGTAGGCGAGGCCGCCCCAGCCGACGACACCGCCGGCGATGGCGGCGGGCAGGCCGCCGCCGTGCAGGCGCAGACAGGCCGCGGCCTCCGCGCACGGCGCGCAGGTGGCGAGGTGCCGGGAGAGGTCGGCCGGTGTCTCGGCGCCGGCCGACCGGGTCACCGCGTCCAGCAGCCGGGCGTACGCGCGGCACTCCGCGTCCATCGGCGAGTCGAGGTGCGCGCGGTGGCAGCGGCCCCGGAACAGGCCTCGCACCTGGTCGAGTTCACCGTCCACCGTGGCCGGGTCCAGGCCGAGCCGGCGGGCCACGGCGGGCAGCGGCAGCGCCTCCACCTCGGCGAGCCACAGCAGCGCGGCGTCCGACTCCTGCATGTCCCTCAGACCCCGCAGCGCGACCGGCCGCCCCGGCGGCGGCCCGGCGAACCTGGCGGCCGCGCCGGAGTTGAGCCACAGCCGCAGGTCGGGATCCAGCTTGTGTCCCTGCCCGCCGGCCTCCCAGCCCGCGGCCGTGTTCCGTACCGCGGTGAGCAGTTCCGGGATCGCCGGCAGCCGGCCCGGTCGCCTGCCCGGGCCGCGCCCGGGGACGGTGCCGGCGGCCCGCAGCCCGCGCATGCCCGACGTGAACGCCTCGGTCGCCAGCTGATGAGCCGTCAGCGATCCGGAGGTGCACAGATCGGCATAACTGAGCACCGCGTCCCAGCACTCCGAGAACAGCTCCGCCTCGGTGGCGTCCTGGGGGGCCGGCAGGTCGGGCATGGCACTCCTGCATCCACGAGCGAGGTCAACTCACCGCACACATAGGGGAGTTGGCGGAACCCCGCAGCGAGCAGGAGCCTTTCACGCCGCCGACACAACTGACAAGCGCCATGTTCGAATCGGGTGATCACGGCGTCGCGCGCCGTGACCGGCCGCGGCCGGGCCCGCCACTCCCGTCTCCCATACGGACGCGGGCCCCGTTCCGCTCACCGTCCGGCTCGCTGATTCCCGGCGGTCAGACCTCCGCCGGCTCCTCGGCGGGCAGGCTGTCCATGAAGGAGCTGACGGAGAACACCGCGCGGCCCGGTCCGGGCTCGCCGTAGCCGGGCGGCGAGGAGAGACCGAAGTCGTCCATCGTGGCCCGGTAGGCCTCCAGCAGCCGGATGTGGTACTCCAGCGGCGCGCCCTGCGGGTTCGCCTTGCCGAGCGGGGTGGTGGGCTCCGGGCACCAGGTGGTGAAGCGGGGCGTGATGCCGTGCGACATGAAGAAGCGCAGGCCCTCGGTGGTGGACGCGATGGCCTCGTCGACGGAGGTGAAGCCGAACGGCTCGGCCATCTCCACGCCCGCGACGAAGTTCGGGATCACGTTGCGCGCGCCGAAGACGTCGGCCGAGTCCAGGATGCGGCGGTGCCACTCGTCCCGGCCGACGTAGCGCTCCTTGCCGGGGCAGTACAGCTCGAAGAGCCGGCGGTCCCACACCTCGAAGTTGGGGTGGTAGATCTGCACGCCGTAGTCCTTGAACCGCTGCACGTCCGCCTTGGGCAGCGCCTGCGCGACGACCTTGCCGATCCAGCGGCCCGGGAAGCGCTCCTCGATGGCCTTGGCGTAGTGGCCGTAGAAGTCGGCCTCGTCCCGCCCGGCGACCGTCTTGGTGATGGCGCCGCCGGTGAGGGTGTAGGCGGTGGACGCCTTCTGGGTGTCGTACCGGTCGATGATCTCGAGGGCCTCGAGTACCTCCTCGACGTCCTTCACCCCGGTGTAGGGCCGGCCGGCCGCCTTGTGCTGGCGCCAGTTGTGGTTGATGTCGCAGTACTGGCACTCCTCCTTGGCGCCGAAGTACTGGCAGACCCGGAAGACCGTCAGGTAGATCAGATAGCCCCACTGGATGGTGGGGGCGACCTCCATCACCGACTTCCCGTTGGACAGGGTGTGCCGGTAGTACTCGGGCATGGGCGGCACACCGACGTCGGCGATCCGGCTGCCGTCGAGGTACAGGCCGAGGAGCCCCTCCTCGTCGGCGGCGACCCGGTACGGCGAGGCCGGGTTCACCCGTACGGAGACGACGGTGCGCCGCAGGTCGTACGGGCCGCCCGTGAGGATGATCTCCTCCGGGGGCCGGCGCAGCGCGGCCTCGCCCAGCTCGGGAAGGGTGCCGTGGTCGAAGGAGAAGATGAAGTACGACTTCGGCTTGACCTCGCCGCTCTCGTTGTCGCTGAGCGCGGAGGCGTCGAAGGCGACTCCGCCCCGGAGCAGGTCCTCCTTGAAGACGGCCTCCCGCGGCACATGCGGAAAGCGCTCCATCAGATCCTCGACCAGCGCGGTGCGGCTGCCCATCCGTCATCTCCTCCCGGCTCGGACATTCGGATCTCACCGTATGCCCCCGTTCGCGCGCCGGCCCGGCCGGGTCCCCGTCCCGGCGCGCGAGCCGTCCCGGTCCGGCGGTGCCGTCAGGCCGTCCGCTCCAGGGCGGTGTGATCGACGGCATACGCGAGCGGGTCCCCCGCCGCCAGCCGTGCCGCCTCCTCCACCACCGTGCGCCCGAGCCGGGCGACCTCGTTGCCCTGCGAGCCGGCGAGGTGCGGGGTCACGAAGGCGTTGGGCAGGTCGAACAGGGGTGAGCCGGCCGGCAGCGGCTCCGGGTCGGTGACGTCCAGCACGGCGCCGAGGCGGCCGGTGCGCAGCTCGGCCACCAGGGCGTCGTGGTCGACCAGGGCGCCGCGCGCGGTGTTGATCAGCACGGCCCCCGAGGGCATGAGGGCGAGTTCCCGGGCGCCGATCAGGTGCCGGGTCTCGGGGGTGTCCGGGGCGTGCAGGGTGACGGTGTCGGAGCCGCGCAGCAGGTCGTCCAGCGGCAGCAGGGGCACGCCGAGCCGGGCCGCCCCGGCCTCGTCCACGTAGGGGTCCGAGAGGCTCACCCGGAGATCGTGGGGGCGCAGCAGCTCGACGACCCGGCGGCCGATGCGGGAGGCGCCGACGACGCCGACCCGGCGGCCGTAGTTGCCGATGCCGGGGAGGATGTCGCCGTAGGGGAAGGCACGGCGGCCGCGCAGCAGCTCGCGGGAGGCGAAGACGTCCTTGCCCGAGAGAAGGATCATGGCGAGGGTGTACTCGGCGACGGGCAGGGCGTTGGCGGCGGCGGCCGAGGACACGGCGATGCCGCGCTCGAAGACCTCGGGGGTGGTGAAGCCCTTGACCGAGCCGGCCGCGTGCAGCACCGCGCGCAGCCTCGGTGCCGCGTCCAGGGCGGCCGCGTCGAGGAGCGGGCAGCCCCAGCCGGTGATCAGGACCTCGGTGCGGGCCAGGGCCTCCCGCACCCGGGGCTCGGTGAGGTCCTCCGCCACGAGGGCGGGGTCGATGTCGACGTGCTCGCGCAGCCCGGCGAGCAGGTCCGGCGGGAAGACGCGCGGCACGTTGGGTGCCGTCATGGCGAACAGGGCCTGGGGACGCTCGGGCAACGAAGGGGCCTTCCGTCTCGTCGGCGCGCGGATCGCGGGCGCCCGCATCTCAGGCGCACGGACCAAGGACGCCCGGGTCGCGGGCGCTCGGACAGCAACCGCTCTCTACGGTAGGTCCCGGCAGATGAGAGGGTCAATGAACACGCACCCCAGGGAGGGACGGCAAGGATGAGTCGGACGGCGCGGACGGTCACCAACTGGGCCCGGAACATCACCTACCAGGCCAAGGAGTTCCACCGACCGGAGACGGCCGGCGCGCTCCGGTCGCTGGTGGCCGGCAGCGCGCGGGTGCGGGTACTGGGCAGCGGCCACTCCTTCAACCGGATCGCCGAGCCCGGCGGCGACGGGGTGCTCGTGTCGATCACCGCCCTGCCGCCGGTGATCGACGTGGACACCGCCGCCCGCACGGTGCGCGTCTCGGGCGGGGTCCGGTACGCGGAACTCGCCCGTACGGTCCACGCGCACGGACTCGCGCTGCCCAACATGGCCTCCCTGCCGCACATCTCGGTGGCCGGCTCGGTGGCCACCGGCACCCATGGCTCGGGCGTGGGCAACGGGCCGCTCGCCGCGGCGGTGCGGGAGGTGGAGCTGGTCACGGCGGACGGCTCCACGGTCACCGTCGCCCGGGGGGACGCCCGCTTCGACGGCGCGGTGACCTCGCTGGGCGCGCTCGGCGTGGTCACCGCGCTCACCCTGGAGCTGGAACCGGCGTACGAGGTCGAGCAGTACGTGTTCACCGAACTGCCCCTGGCCGGGCTGGACTACGAGGCGGTGGCGGGGGCGGCGTACAGCGTCAGCCTGTTCACCGACTGGCGGGAGCCGGGGTTCCGGCAGGTGTGGGTGAAGCGGCGCACCGATCAGGCGCCCGTGGACTTCCCGTGGGCCGCCGCCGCGACCGGGGCGATGCACCCGGTGCCGGGCATGCCCGCGGTGAACTGCACCGAGCAGTCCGGGGTGCCGGGACCGTGGCACGAGCGGCTGCCGCACTTCCGGGCGGAGTTCACCCCGAGCAGCGGGGCCGAGCTGCAGTCGGAGTACCTGCTGCCGCGGTCGGCCGCCGTCGACGCGCTGCACGCGCTCGACGCCGTGCGGACGACGGTGGCCGGCGTCCTGCAGACCTGCGAGGTGCGCACCGTCGCCGCCGACCCGCAGTGGCTCAGCCCGGCCCACGGCCGGGACTCGGTGGCGCTGCACTTCACCTGGATCGAGGACACGCCCGCCGTGCTGCCGGTGGTCCGCCGGGTCGAGGAGGCCCTGAGCGCGTTCGACGCCCGCCCGCACTGGGGCAAGGTCTTCACGGTGCCGCCCGCGGAACTGCGTCGACGCTACGCGCGCCTGGCCGACTTCCGTGCCCTGGCCGGATCCCTCGACCCCACCGGCAAGTTCACCAACGCCTTCGTCCGGGACGTCCTGGGGAACTGACACCTGCGGGACTTTCTTCACCCCCTTTCCTAACTCCTTGTCGATGGCGTCCGAAGCCCATAGCCTGTCGCCGCGCCGGTGCCGGCCCGCCCCGGTCCGGCCCGGCGGTATGGGAGGGGCAGCTCCGTGAAGCGCACGTCACGTGACATCCGCACCGCGAACCGGTACGAGGTGCTGCGCCAGATCATCGCCGAGTCCCCCACCTCGCGGCAGGAGCTGGCGGCCGCCACCGGGCTGAGCCTGGCCACGGTCGCCACGCTGGTCGGCGAGCTGCTGGAGCTGCGCATGATCACCGAGGTCGGTTTCGAGGACTCGGCCGGCGGCCGGCCCCGGGGCCTGATCGCCGTGAACACGTCCGGCGGCGCGCTGGTCGGGGTGGACGTCGCGGAGACGTACGTCCACGCCGAGCTGTTCGACCTGGCGCTGAACGTGCTGGCCCGCGCCGACGAGGAACTGCGGCCCGGCGAGAGCGGCCCGGAGCAGGTGGCCGGCCATGTCGCCGCCGCCGTCGGATCGGTGGTGGCCCGGGCCGGGATCGACGCGGCCCGGGTGCTCGGCGTCGGCGTGAGCGTGCCCGGCCAGGTCGACCGGGACCGCGGGGTCGCCGAGTACGCGGCCAACTGGGACTGGCACGACGTGCCGTTGCTGGACCTGCTCGCCGAGCGCGTCGCCCACCCGCTGTACCTGGACAACCCGTTGCGCGCCTGCACCGTGGCCGAGCTCTGGTTCGGGGCCGCGCGGGGGCGCGGGGACGCCGTGGTGGTGAACCTCGGCACGGGGGTCGGCGCCGGTCTCGCGCTCGGCGGCGGGCTGCACCGGGGGGTCAGCGACAGCGCGGGCGAGTGGGGGCACACCACGCTCGTGCTGGACGGCCGCCTGTGCCACTGCGGCAACCACGGCTGTGTGGAGACCTACGTCGGCGCGCCCGGCGTCATGCGGAACCTGCGCGAACTGGACCCAGACTCACCGCTGTTGCACCCCGGGGACCAGACCGCGACCGTCGACGCCCTGGCCGCGGCGGTCGCCGCGCACGATCCGGTGGCGCTCGCGGTGCTGCGCGACACCGCCCGCTATCTGGGCGCCGGGATAGCCGATCTGATCAACCTCCTCAACCCCGAAGTGGTCGTGCTCAGCAGCTGGGTGGCGTCCCGGCTGGGCGCGCCGCTGCTCGGCGAGGTGCGCGCGGCGGTCGCCCGGCACGCGCTGCGGCGGCCGCTGGCGGCCACCGAGATCGTCCTCTCCCCCATCCCCACCGACCCGGTGTCCCTGGGCGCGGCCACGTTCGCGCTGGAGGGGACGCTGCGGTCCGTCGGCGGACGGCGCGGCGGCGCCGGACGCACCGCGACCGCGCTGCGAGCCACCTGACTCCAGACGAGCTAGGAGACCGATGTCCTTCCGTACCACGACCCCCGAGTACATCGAGGACGTCTCGCCGGGCTCCGGGGTGCTGCCGCCCCGGGCCTGGTACGCCACCTCGGACGCCAAGTCCCTCTCGTTGAACGGAAACTGGCGCTTCAGACTATCGGACACGGCCGACGCCAAGGACGACTCCTTCGCGCGCGAGGGGTACGACGCGGCCGGCTGGGCGGAGCTGCGGGTCCCCGGTCACTGGGTCCTCCAGGGGCACGGCTCCCCCGTCTACACCAACCACCTGTACCCGTTTCCGGTCGATCCGCCTCGGGTCCCGACCGAGAACCCGACCGGCGACCACCTGCGCGTCTTCGACCTGCCCGAGGACTGGCCCGGTGAGCCGGACGGCGGGGCGGTGCTCCGTTTCGACGGAGTGGAGTCCTGCGCCCGCGTCTGGCTGAACGGCACCGAGCTGGGCGAGTTCAAGGGCTCTCGGCTGCCGCACGAGTTCGCGGCCGGTCATCTGCTCAGGGCGTCGGGCAACGTGCTGGCGGTCCGGGTCCACCAGTGGTCGGCGGGCTCGTACCTGGAGGACCAGGACCAGTGGTGGCTGCCGGGCATCTTCCGTGACGTCACGCTGCTGCACCGCCCGGCGGGCAGCACCCCGGACTTCTTCGTGCACGCCTCGTACGACCATGTCGCCGGTACCGGCACCCTGCGCGTCGACTCCGACGTGGCCGGCCGGGTGACCGTGCCGGACCTCGGCATCGACATCGCCACCGGGGAGCCGGTGACGGTGCCCGCCGAGCCGTGGTCGGCGGAGACGCCGACGCTGTACGACGGAGTGCTGGCCACCGGGGGTGAACGGGTGCCGCTGCGCATCGGTTTCCGCACGGTGGAGCTGTCGGACGGCCTGATCAAGGTCAACGGCAGGGCCGTGCTGTTCAAGGGCGTCAACCGGCACGAGTGGCATCCGGAGCGGGGCCGCGCGCTGGGCCTCGCGACGATGCGGGAGGACGTGCTGCTGATGAAGCGGCACAACATCAACGCCGTACGCACCTCCCACTACCCGCCCCACCCTGCCTTCCTCGACCTCTGCGACGAGCTGGGCCTGTGGGTCGTCGACGAGTGCGACCTGGAGACGCACGGCTTCACCGAGCAGGGCTGGCGGGACAACCCCGTCGACGACGACCGCTGGACCCCGGCGCTGCTCGACCGTGCGGCCCGCATGGTCGAGCGGGACAAGAACCACCCTGCCGTGGTCGTCTGGTCGCTGGGCAACGAGGCCGGCACCGGCCGGGGCCTGACCGCGATGGCCGAGTGGATCCACGGCCGCGACCCCTCCCGCCTCGTGCACTACGAGGGCGACCTCGGCTGCCGGGACACGGACATGTACTCGCGGATGTACGCCGGGCACGCCGAGGTCGAGCGGATCGGCCGCGGCCTGGACGGCGGTCCCCGCCGGCGCCGTGAACTGCCGTTCATCCTCTGCGAGTACGGGCACGCCATGGGCAACGGCCCCGGCGGGCTCGCCGACTACCAGCGGATCTTCGAGGCGCACGGCCGGCTGCAGGGCGGCTTCGTCTGGGAGTGGATCGACCACGGCATCGCGGACGAGCGGTTCGGCTTCGCCTACGGCGGCGACTTCGGCGAGGAGTTGCACGACGGCAACTTCGTCTGCGACGGCCTGCTCTTCCCGGACCGGCGGCCCTCCCCCGGTCTCGTCGAGTACAAGAAGGTCATCGAGCCGGTCGCGATCGAGGGCGACGGCACGGGCGGCGGCGTCCGCGTCACCAACAAGTACGACTTCGCCGACCTCTCGGCGCTGGCGTTCACCTGGGCCTACCAGGTGAACGGCGAGACGGTGGCGTCCGGTGCCCTGCCGGTGCCGCCGCTGGCGCCGGGCGAGTCCGCCGAGGTGAAGCTGCCGGAGCCGCCGGTCACGGCTCCGGCGGGCGAGGCCCACTGGACCGTACGGGCGCTGCTCGCCGCGGACACCGCCTGGGCGCCGGCGGAACACGTGCTCGCCTGGGGTCAGTTCGCGGTCTCGGCACGCCCGGTGCCGTCGGTCCCGGCGACCGACGGGCCGGTGCCCGGCGAGCGGGTGATCACCCTCGGCCCGGCCTCCTTCGACGCACGCAGCGGCGCTCTGACGGCGATCGGCGGGGTGGCGGTCACCGGGCCGCGCCTGGACGTGTGGCGGGCCACCACCGACAACGACGACGGCGCCGCCTGGCAGAGCGACATCCGCTACGGCCCGCTCTGGCGCGAGCTCGGTCTGCACCGCATGCGGCACCGGCTGGACGCCGTGGAGGTGGACGACGACGCGCTGACGGTGCGTACCCGGGTGGCGCCCGCGGCCCGGGAGTTCGGGCTGTCGGCCGTGTACCGCTGGACGTCGGACGGAACGCGGCTCGGCCTGACCGTGTCCGTCACACCGGACGGCGACTGGACGGTACCGCTGCCCCGGCTCGGCATCCGCTTCGCACTGGCGGCGGCCGACCGGGTGCGGTGGTACGGCGGCGGTCCGGGCGAGGCATATCCCGACAGCGCGACGGCGTCGCGGGTCGGCCGCTGGGAGTCGACCGTGGACGACCTGCAGACGCCGTACGTCCGCCCGCAGGAGAACGGCGCCCGGGCCGGCGTCCGCTGGGCGGAACTCGGCGGCCTGCGTATCGAGGGCGATCCGGAGTTCTCCCTCACAGCCCGCCGCTGGACCACCGAACACCTGGACGCGGCGGCCCACCTGACCGACCTCGTCCCCGGTGACACGGTGTGGGTCAACCTGGACCACGGCCTGCACGGCCTCGGCTCCCAGTCCTGCGGTCCGGGCCCGCTGCCGCGGTACTTCCTGCGGGCCGAGCCCACGCGGTTCTCGTTCGTCCTCTCGGAGGTCCTCGCCTGACGAACGCCTGGTTCCGGCGGGCCCGAGGCCACAGCCTGGATACCCTGGGATGCCGGCTCGGCATCCCAGGAGGTGGCACATGGCCCGTGCGGGACTCACCGTCGACCGGATCGTCGCGGCCGCCGCCGAACTCGCCGACGAGGCGGGCTTCGGGAACGTCTCCCTCTCCGCGCTGGCCCGGCGCTTCGGGGTCAAGGACGCGAGCCTGTACTCGCACGTCCGCAACCTGAACGACCTGCGCACCCGGCTGGCGCTGCACGCGGGCGGCGAGCTGATCGACCGGATCGCGGAGGCCGTGGCGGGGCGGGCGGGCCGGGACGCGCTGGCCGCCTTCGCGGGCGCCTACCGGTCGTACGCCCTGGAGCACCCCGGCCGCTACGCGGCCACCCGGATCCGGATCGACCAGAGCCTGATCGCCGACTCCCCCGCCCTGCGCCGCACCGCCGAGATCACCTACGGCATGCTCCGCGCCTACGGCCTGGCCGAGCCCGACCTCACCGACGCCGTACGCCTGCTGCGGAGCACCTTCCACGGCTACTGTGCCCTGGAGTCCACCGGCGGCTTCGGCGCCCCCCGCGATGTACAGGCCTCCTGGGACAAGGCGGTGGAGGCCCTGCACATCGCCCTCACCCACTGGCCCCGGGAGGCGCGGGCCGCCGGCTGAGCGGGGGTGCCACGGCGGCACGGGCTCAGGCGGTCACGAGAGGTCCCCGACCGCGTCCGCGTAATAGGTGGACTCCGCCACGTGGTGGGCCAGTTCGCGGAAGGTCCAGCCCTCGCCGGGCGAGGCGTCGAGCTGTTCGCCGGTCAGCGCGTCCAGGCGTACGGACCAGATCCGGGCGAGCCGGGTGAGACGGCTGCGGGCCTCGTCGAGGTCGTCGGCGGTGAAGGGGGCCAGGTCGGCGGCCGTGGTGCTCGCGGAGGCGTGCCAGTGGTCCGGCCGGGGGGCCTCGCCCGCCAGCCGGGCCTCCAGTTCGGCCAGATGGTCGATGAGGTGGTCGGTGACCCTGCGGATCGCCTTGTGCGGGGTGTAAACGCGGTCGTCGGTGTGGACCGGGGTGCCGTCCCAGGCGGTCCATCCGGCGGCCAGGGCCAGCACGTGCCCGACCATGTCGGTGACGGCCCGTGCCGGCGTCAGCTGTTCGGTGTCGCTCATACGGAGCACGCTAGGTGCGGGTCCGTTCGGCGGCGGCCGAAGTGTCCGCGCCCCCTACCCGGCGCGCTCGGCCGCGCTGCGCTCCACGCAGAACTCGTTGCCCTCGGGGTCGGTGAGGACGGCCCAGCCGGTGCCGTCGGGCCTGCGCCGGTCGTCGACCAGGGTGGCGCCGAGGGCGATCACCCGCTCGACCTCCTCGTCCCGGGTGCGGTCCTGCGGCTGGAGGTCGAAATGCAGCCGGTTCCTGACGGTCTTGCGTTCCGGCACGGTGACGAACAGCAGCCCCGCGCCCTCGATCAGTGCCTCCGGGTCACCGGGGTGGTCGTCGTCGTGCAGCGGCTGGTCCAGCACCTTCGACCAGAAGCCGCCGAGAGCGTAGGCGTCGGCGCAGGCGATCGTCACGTGGCGGATCTTGGAAGTCATGCGGTGGAGTCTTCAGCACGGTCGCCGAGGGCGGCAACCGAGTTGTCCCGGGGCGAGAACCGGAACCGCCCGCGCCGGCCCGTGGCCCAGCGGACGGTCAGGTCGCGCTCGTCCCGCACCTCGACGGCCACCAGGCCGCCCAACGGCACAGGGCCGGGTTCCGCGGTGAGCCGGGCGAGGGCGACGAACAGGGTGGCACCGTCACCGGTCGTGCCGGTGAGGGCGTGACCGTCCGACAGTCCGTGTACCGGCACCAGTTCGGCCCGCTCGTCCGCCCCCGGCACCCACCCGGTGACGCGCACCTCGGTGCCGGGTCCGGCTCCCGTCACCAGATGGGCCCGCACCTCGACCACCCCGTCGGCCACGACGAGGCTGGTCACCGTCGCGCCGGACGCCACGGTGTACCGGAAGGCCGCCCAGTCCTCCCCCACGCCCAGGGGCACGAGGTCCGAGCGGACGGGGTCGCCGCCGACCACCACGATGTTGCCCGGCGGGGACCCCAGGGGCCGCGTGACCGTCGAGTACGCGAACCGCGTGTAGTACGGGTCGTAGCGGATGTCCTCGCTGCCGTGGTTGTGCAGGCGGACGACGCCGTCCGGACGCGTCGACTGCAGCAGCCAGTTGGGCCCCGTGACCGGGTTCACCGCGTCGGCGCGCTCCGCCGGGCCCGGCCGCTCCCGCGCCGTCCAGACCTCATGGTCAGGGGGCAGCAGGAGGCCGAGGAAGCCCTTGCCGGCCCAGTAGGGCGAGGCCGGCCCCGAGTAGCTCTGCAGGACACCCTCGTCGGGGCCGTGCCAGCCGAGGGTCAGCAGCCCGCGGGAGTCCACGGCGCCCCGGTCGAGGAAGTACCTGAGCGCTCCGGACGCCAGTCTCCGGGTCTCACCGGCCGCCAGCGGCGTACGTCCGGTCAGCGCGCCGAGTCACAGCGGGGCCGCGGTCGCGAACCGGTAGGTCAGTGAGCGGCCCTGGTGCAGGGGGGCGCCGTCGCCGCCGAACAGGCGGGCGTAATCCGCGAGATGGGCTTCGAGACGGCCGCCGTAGCGGTCCAGCAGTGCGGCGTCGCCGGCCAGCCAGGCGTGCAGCACCGGGTAGAGGTGCATGGCCCAGCCGTTGTAGTAGTCGAACTTGCGGCCGTCGCCGTCGGTGTACCAGCCGCCGCCGAGGTACCAGTCCTCGATGCGGTCCAGGCCGCGGTCGACCGCCTCGCGGGCCGCGTCCGGACGGTGGCCGATCTCCGCGAGGAAGCCGCCCACGGTGACCGGGAACAACTCCCAGTTGCAGGGCCAGGGTTCGGCGGTGAGGGCGTCCTCCAGCCAGACCGCCGTCCGCTCGCGCACCTCCTGGTCCAGGCGGTCCCACAGCAGGGGCCGGGTCAGCCGCAGGGCCAGCGCGATCGAGGCGGCCTCGACCAGGGGCTGGGCCCGGTCGGTGATCCGCGGCCAGACTCCGCCGGGGCCGGCCGCGAGGCCCTCGGCGTAGCGGCCGAGCGCGGTCCCGTCACGGCGGAATGCGGCCAGCAGCAGGGTGCGGGCGTACCCTTCGAGCCCGTCGGAGAGGTGGCCGGAGTGGCTGACGTGGTCACCGGGGAAGTGGTAGAGCGCGCGGTCGGGGGTGGCGTACGGCTCGACGGCGGCGAGCAGGGCGTCGGCCGCCGCCTCCCAGTGGGCGCGGGTGTACCCGGTGTACGGGCTCGACGAGCGGTCGTCGGGCGGCAGTCGGAGCACGGCGGTGACTTCCCTTCCTGCTGGGCCCGGGGCGCCCGGGTTCCGGTCGGGACGCCCCGGGGCGTCGCCCCACCCGCGTCCGGCCCCGGGCACCGGGCGCCGGGCGGGGAGTTCCTCTCGGGCCGGACCGGCGCGGCGCATGGTGCCGCCCCCGGCGGACCTGAGACCGTACCGCTTCCAGCAAGCGCTTCCCACTCCTTTGCGCGGATGCGTGCGCGCGGTGCGCCCGGGGCGCTTGGACTAGCGTCGAGACATGACCAGCAGCGCGTCCGGCCGCACGCACCCCGGCCTCGCCGAAGCCCTCGCCGCCGGAACGGTCGTGCTCGACGGCGGTATGTCCAACCAGCTCGAGTCGGCCGGGTTCGACCTGGGCGACGAACTGTGGTCGGCGCGGCTGCTCGCCGAGCGGCCCGAGGCGATCACCGAGGCCCACCTCGCCTACTTCGGCGCCGGTGCGAGCGTGGCGATCACCGCCAGCTACCAGGCCGGCTTCGAGAGTTTCGGCAGGCGCGGGATCAGCCGGGCGAGGGCGGCGCGGCTGCTGGTGCTCAGCGTGGAACTGGCCCGGGAGGCGGCCCGGCGGGCGCGGGCGGGCGGGACCGGTCGCCCGCTGTGGGTGGCGGCCTCGGCCGGCCCGTACGGGGCCATGCTCGCGGACGGCTCCGAGTACCGGGGACGTTACGGACTGAGCGCCGGGGAGCTGGAACGCTTCCACCGGCCGCGGCTGGAGATCCTGGCCGCTGCCGAGCCGGACGCCCTGGCGCTGGAGACGGTCCCGGACGCCGAGGAGGGTGCGGCGCTGGTGCGAGCGGTGCGGGGGCTGGGGGTGCCCGCCTGGCTCTCGTACACCGTCGAGGGCCGGCGTACGCGCGCCGGGCAGCCGCTGGAGGAGGCGTTCGCGCCCGCCGCCGACGCCGACGAGATCATCGCGGTCGGTGTGAACTGCTGCGCGCCGGAGGAGGTGACGTACGCGGTCGGGGTCGCGGCCCGGGTCACCGGGAAGCCGGTCGTCGTCTACCCCAACAGCGGGGAGGCCTGGGACCCGCGGGCACGCGCCTGGACCGGCCGGTCCCGGTTCGGCGCCGGGCATGCCGAGGAATGGCGGGACGCGGGGGCACGGCTGATCGGCGGCTGCTGCCGGGTGGGACCGGCGGAGATCGCCGCGATCGCGCGAGTGGTGTGAGCGGGCCGGGGTGGGCGTGTCACGCGGCTGTGCCGGGGCCGGTGCCTGCGCCGCGCCGTCGCGGGTGCCGGCTCCGCGCCGTCACCGGCCCGCCGTCCGTGTGACCGGCATCAGCTTCGCCGGCCGTCCTGCCGTTGCCGGCACCGGCACCGGCACCGGCACCGGGCGCGGTGTCACCGGCGGCGGACGGCGACCGAGCGGCGCAGGCGCCGGACCGCGGAGGCCCGTGCGGCTCCCGGCGCCCTGACGCCGGAGGCGGACGCCGGCTCCGGGACGGTGTTGTCGGCGGTCGGCCACAGACCGAGTTCGGCGTCGCGCGGCCCGTGCGCGACGTACGGCTCACCGCCGTCGAAGATCCGCACCGGATGCGAGGCGTCCCAGGCCTGCCAGCCGGGGTCCCCGGTCGCGGCGAACCGCACCCAGGCCGGGTGCATCGCGTCGCACAGCTCCTGCGGCGCGCCCGCCCCGGCCAGCTTGACCGACTCCGGCACCTCGCCGGTGTCGAAGACGAACCCGAGTTCGAGCGCATGGCAGGCGCCGAGCCCGGGGACCAGGGACGGCCAGGCGAACTCGTACAGGTAGGAGCTGCCCGGGCGGGCGTCGGCGAGCCGGTGCAGCGGCAGCCGGAGCAGGTGGTCGGTGACCATCTGGCCGACGATCTCGGCGGTGCCGGCGCCGGGGCGCGCGGCACGGTAGCCGCGGGGCACGTCGTGCCCGGCGTGGCAGCGGGCCATGGCCCCGGCCAGGGCGACCGTGCCGAGCCGGTCGACACGCTCGACCAGCCCGCCGGGCACCAGCCACAGCCGGTACTCGTCCCGGGTCCAGCCCATCAGCAGTTCGGCGCCCCGGGCCGCCTCGCCGTCGATCAGGGCCTTGAGCGGGTCGCGGGGTACGAGGTCACCGTCCACGACGATGCCGAAGGCGGGGCCGCCCAGGACGGGGCTGCTCAGCCGCCCGACCTCGGCCTGGGTGCGCAGCAGCAGTGCGCGGTCGACGGCGGCGAAGGCCTCGGCGGTGGCCGGGATCCTCAGCCGGCCGGCCATGCGGCGCACCATGCGCCGCACCCGGTCCCGCTCCGAGACCTCCGGCGCGCCGCTCTGCAGCACCGCCCGCCGGAACAGGCCCTGGGCCTGGGGTGCGGCGATCAGGGCGCCGACGCTGATCGCGCCGGCCGACTGCCCGCACAGGGTGACGTTGTCCGGGTCACCACCGAAGGCGGCGATGCCGTCGCGCACCCAGCGCAGCGCGGTCAGCTGGTCGCGCAGGCCGGGGTTGGGCGGCGCGTCCGGGAACAGCCCGTAGCCCTCGACCCCGAGCCGGTAGTTGACCGAGACGAGCACGACCCCGTCCCGTGCGAACGCGTGTCCGCCGTAGACCGGAACGGCGGAGGATCCCCTGGTCAGGGCACCGCCGTGCAGCCACACCAGCACCGGCAGGCGGGCACCGGGGCCCGGCTCGGGGGTCCACACGTTGAGGTTGAGGCAGTCGTCACCGGCGACGACGGGATCGGACAGATACCGGGCGAAGGCCTCGGAGTACGGCGGTTTCGGCGCCGTCGGCCCGAAGGCGCCGGCGTCCCGCACCCCGTCCCACGGCGCGGGCGGCTCGGGCGGCCGGAACCGCCGGGGCCCTAAGGGCGCGGCGGCGTACGGAATCCCCCGGAACACCGCGACACCGCGCTCGTACCGGCCGCGTACGGCCCCGTGGGGTGTCACGACCACGGGGCCCGTCGACTGCTCTGCCGTCATCGCCCACCAGCCCTTCACCACGCCCGGCCCCGCCGCGCGGCCACCCGGGCACAGATCAAGCACCGCTCATTTCAGAGCACCACACCGCGCGGATGTATTCCGGCGCACGGAGTTCCGGCTGGGCCGTACGGGGGACGTGGGGCAGGTCCGGGCGAGATGCGGCGGGCGCGGGGCGTCAGGCCGCCCAGACTCCCGAGTTCGCCGCCGTCGAACCGAAGTCGAAGTAGAAGTGCGTGCCCGCCAGGACGTCCGTCGCGACGACGGTCCACCGGCCCGCCGGAGCACTCTTGAACGTGCTCTGGCAGTACGAACCACCGGAGCTGGGCAGCCAGCACACCGCGACGCTGGTGGAGGTGTTGGGTTTGATGTTGATGTCGGAGCAGTTGGTGGTGGCCGTCAGGTACGGGCCGCCCTGGGGGTACCAGCGGTTGCCGGCGGGCTTGGAGTACGACTTCGCACTGCCGTAGCAGGAGAGCGCCCCCGTCCCACCGTTGGTCTGGGCCTGGGCGGCGGGCGCGGCGGCGAGGACGCCGCCGAGCAGTACCGCCGAGAATAAGGACGCGGTGACGGTCTTTCCGATGCTCATGTTTCCCCCTCGGTGATGTGCCGGGTTCCCCCATCGGGCCCCCTGGCAGCCGCAGTCCGGCGACCCCCACGGCCTGATGTCACCCGCACTGCCACCACTGGATGCTGCTGGACGCCCGGTGTGATGAACAGGGTCAAAATCGGTCATGTCCTTGTCATATGGCATCGCCTGACCGCACGGCCCCCGGCCGGACAGCCCGCCTCGTTGCGGTGGCCCGCCCGCCCGTTGACGCCGGATCGGGGGCGGAGGGGGTGACGGCCGGGCACCTCCCGCACGGGATGCCCGGCCGTCGTCCTGTGTCACCGCGTCCCCGCGTCGCCCCTCAGCCGTCCTCCTCCCGGCCGGGGGCTCCGACCAGGGCCTCGACCACGTCCACGGCGCTGCCGTCGTGATCGCTGCCGGCGGTGCCGCTGCCGGTCTGCAGGTTGGCCGAGCGGTCGACCTCCAGGATCGAGTCCGCCCGCGAGTTGTCGATGACCGTGATCAGGCCTCCGGACGCGGGTGCCGAAGCGACCGCGGGCACGGCACCGGCCCCGAGCACCGCCGCCGTGAGCACCGCGGCCGCCGTCAGCCGGGGCGCCGCACCCGTCACACGCCCACAGCCTCGGGCCGCGGCCGCTCGCGGGCGATGTTGCGCTCCAGCAGGGCGGTCGACGCCTGTACGCCGACCCCGCTCGCCGGGTCCACCCGCGGCAACCGGCCGTCGGACGCCTTGAGTTCGGTGAGCGCGGAGTCCATGGCCTGGTGTGCGGCGAACAGGCAGGGGGTGCTGTAGATGGCCACGTCGACCCCGAGGCCGGACAGTTCGCCGAGCGACAGGCGGGGCGACTTGCCGCCGGCGATCTGGTTGAACAGCAGCGGCTTGCCCCCGGTGACCTCACGGATCCGCCCGATCCACTCGACGCTGCGCACCCCGTCCACCAGCACCACGTCGGCGTCGGTCGCGGCGAGCCGCTCGGCGCGGTGCAGGATGTCGTGCTCGTCGGTGGCGTCCGTGCGGGCGACGACCACGAGGTCCTGCCTGGCGGCCAGTACCTTCTCCAGTTTCTCCAGGTACTCGTCCAGCGGCAGCACCTGCTTGCCGTCGGCGTGCCCGCAGCGCCGGGGCCGCTTCTGGTCCTCGAGGATCACCCCCGAGGCGCCGATCCGTTCCAGTCCCTCGACGACATGACAGGCGACCTCCGGGTCGACGTACCCGTCGTCGATGTCGACGAGCAGGTGGTGGTGCGGGAACGCGCCCCGCAGCCGCTGGACGAAGGCCACCATGTCCGGCCAGGCGATGAAGCCGATGTCCGGCAGGCCGTAGTGGGAGGCGGCGAAGCCGAAGCCCGATACGAACATCCCGTCGTAGTGCTTGGCCGCGATCGAGGCCGAGTACATGTCGTAGACGCCGATCAGCGGTGTGGTCCCGGGCCCGGCGATCCGCTCGCGCAGTTTCTTCCCGTAGGTCAAGGTCCGGCTCCTTCTGTGGGTGGGTGACGCGGACCCGTGGAGGTCTCCGCGCCTCGGCGCCCTTTACCAAGTCGAAAGATTCCCTGGACGGATGGCTGACCTTCGCCATACGCCGGCTTTACTCACCCCGATGGCCGAACGGGTTCACCGCAGAAACGTCACTCGGTGAGCCGTCCCGCCCACTGCGGGCCCGTGCCCGCCGCCACCTGCGAACGTACAGCTCGTTCGTACGGGCGCGGAGTGGTGAACACAGGCACGGACGTGCGGAGTTCGACCGCATGGGAACGAGCCGGCGGGCACGGAGGAACGCCTCGGCGATGGTCGGCGAGCAGCAGATCGCCTCGATCGAGCAGGGCAGGCGCCCACTGAAGCCGGATCTCGCTGAGCAGTTGGACGAACTCCTCGACACCAAGGGTGTTGTCGGTCGCGCCGAGCAGGATGCCGGAAGTCGATCTCGTCCCGATGCGGGCGGGGGAGTTCCTGGATTGTGAGCGGGAGGCGACGGTGATCTCCTCCTGTGAGAACCGGGTGTTGCCGGGTCTCCTCCGGACGACGGCCTACGCGCGGGCGGTCTTCCGCAGCCGCATGCCGTCGCCCCCGCCTCCTGGGCCGCCTTCCTGCGGCTGACCAAGGACGTCTGACGGGACCGGGCGCTGTCCGTTTTCTTCAAGACCGGACGGCGGGCCCCTGCCTACCGTGGGTCCATGACTCCACGATTCGCCGTGATCGGCGTGGTCGCCTCCGATCTGGCCGCCTCGCTCGCCTTCTACCGTCGCCTCGGGCTGGTCTTCCCGGAAGGGGCCGAGACACAGCCGCATGTCGAGGCCGAACTGCCCGGCGGGCTGGTGCTCGCGCTGGACACCGAGGAGACCGTGCGGTCCTTCCACCCGGCGTGGCGGCCGCCGGCCGCCGGCGGACGGGTCGCGCTCGCCTTCCACTGCGGCTCGCCGGCCGGGGTCGACGCCGTGTACGACGATCTCGTGGGCGCCGGGTACCACGGCGAGCTGAAGCCGTGGGACGCGTTCTGGGGGCAGCGGTACGCCACCGTGCACGACCCGGACGGCAACGGCGTCGACCTGTTCGCCCCGCTAGCCGCCGAGTAGCTCGCCCAGCGTCCGGCCCGCCAGCTGCCGTACGTCGCGGGCGAGGTGCGGCTGGTCCGCGTAGCCGGTGCGCGCCGCCGTCTCGGCGTACGGGATCCCGGAGCGGGCCAGGGCCAGGGCGCGCTGGAGACGCAGGATGCGGGCCAGGGTCTTGGGGCCGTAGCCGAACGCGGTCAGGCAACGGCGGTGCAGCGCGCGTCCGCCGATGCCGAGTTCCGCGGCCGTGACCGCCACCGGGCGGCCCGCGTCCAGGCGCTCCACCAGCCGGCGCAGCAGCGGGTCGGGGCCCTCGGACCCGGCGGCCCAGCGCAGCGCGATGTCCTCCAGGGCCGTCGCCGCATCCGGTGCCGTCGCGACGCGGTCGCACAGCCGCCGGGCCCGGGCGGCAGGCCACAGGTCGGCCAGTTCGACCCGGGTGTCGCGCAGTTCCCGGGCCGGTACGCCGAGCAGGGCGGGCGCGGTGCCGGGGAAGAAGCGCAGGCCCGCCCAGGCGCGGGGCGGGCCCTCGGGGACGTGGGCACGGGTGTCGGGACCGGCGACCAGCAGCCTGCCGTCGCTGAACAGCAGGTCCATGCAGCCGTCGGGCAGTACCGGCCGGGCGGCGGGGTCCTCGGGGGTGCGGCGCCACACCACGGCGCCGGTGAGCCGGGACGGCCGTTCCTCGTACACGAGCGCCAGGCTACGCCGCCGGGCGCGTCCCGGGCGCCGGAACGGTCACCGGGCCGGGCGCCCGCGGCGGCGGTCAGATCCCGTGCGGAGGCGTGTCGCCGTGCCTGCCGTGCTTCCCGTCGACGCCGTTCACGCCGTTGGATCCGGCCGCGCCGTTCGGGCCGGCCGCTCCGGTCCCGCCGGCCGCCCCGTCCCCCTTGTGCGTGTGGTGGTGCGGGTTCCTGGCGTGGGTGCGCAGGCGGGCCGTCACATCCTCCGGGGGGAGGAAGCGGGACCAGCGCTCGGGGAACTCGGAGGGCATGTCGGGGTCGTCCGGGTCGCTCTCGCGGGCCGTGGCGGCCCAGGCGACGTACTCGGCGACCTGTGCCTCGCGCACCCGCTCGTTCGCCTCGCGGGCGGCGGCCGTGGCCGCGGCGGGCCAGACCCGGTCGATGGCGGCGTTCACCGCGGCGCCGACGAGCACGGCGAAGGCGGACACGCCGATCCACAGCAGCACGGCGACGGAGGCGGCGAGGGAGCCGTAGATCGTGGCGCCCTCGATGGTGTTGGTGAGGTAGATCCGCAGCAGCAGGCTGCCCAGGACCCACATGGCGAGGGCGACCAGGGCGCCGGGCACGTCCTCGATCCACGGGGAGCGCACGGGCACGGAGACGTGGTAGAGCGTCGTCAGGAAGACGACCGACAGGACGAGGACGACCGGCCAGTACAGGACCTGCACGAGCGTCTCCGACCAGGGCACGATCCGCACCACCGCGTCCGGTCCGGCCACCATCAGCGGCAGCGCGACCGAGCCGATCAGCAGGGCCACGATGAACAGCAGGAACGCCATGAGCCGGGTCTTGACGATGCCGCGCACGCCGTCGAGGCCGTACATCACGGTGATGGTGTCGATGAAGACGTTCACCGCGCGGGAGCCCGACCACAGGGCGAAGAGGAAGCCGATGGAGATGACGTCGGGCCGGCCGCCGGCCATCACGTCGTGCAGGATCGGCTCGGCGATCTCCTTGACGCCCTTGTCGGACAGGACGGTGCGGGAGGCCTCGAGGAGGTTGTTCTCCAGGCTCTGGATGGTGTCGGCGCCGGTCCAGGCGTCGACGTAGCCGAGGAGACCGATGAGGCTCAGCAGCAGCGGCGGCACCGACAGCAGCGTGAAGAACGCCGCCTCGGCCGCCAGGCCCAGGATGCGGTACTCCATGCACGAGTTGACGGTGTCCTTGAGAAGCAGCCAGGCCATCCTGCGCTTGGATACGTTCCGGTAGAGGGCTCTGGCCCGGTGGAGACGGCCGGCGGGCCGCTCGGGGGTTTCACTTCCTGGCTGCACGACCTAACGGTATCCGTCGTACCGGACCGCCCTCACCTTCCGGGGGTGGACGACCGGGCCCGGCGCGCTGCGCAACGGCGCCGCGTCGCTCCGGGGGCAGCATCGGCCCGATCGCGGGTAGGTTCGCAGTCATGGCAGGCAACCCCACGCACACCGTGACGAACCAGCCGCCCCCGCTGGTGGGCTACGACGTCTTCGGCGCCGACCGGGCCCTCGTGGAGGCCGTCGAGCGGCACACCGCCGCCGAGGTGCTGGACGAGGTGCGCGCGGAACTGTCCGCGCTGGGCCGGGCCGCCGGGTCGCAGCAGGTGCAGGAGTGGGGGGCGCAGGCGAACGAGTTCCCGCCGCGGCTGCGCACGCACGACCCCTACGGCCACCGGATCGACGAGGTGGACTTCCATCCGGCCTGGCACCGCCTGCTCGGCAAGGGCGTCTCGGCGGGGCTCACCGGCGCCTGGACCCGGCCGGCGGGGCATGTGCGCCGGGCGGCCGGGTTCCTGGTGTGGACCCAGGTCGAGGCGGGCAACTGCTGCCCGCTGTCGATGACCCACGCTGCCGTGCCCGCGCTGCGGGCCGATCCGGCGCTGGCCGCCGAGTGGGAGCCGCGGCTGACGTCCACCATCTACCACCGAGGGCTGTGGCCCCCCGCCAAGAAGGCCGGCGCCCTGTTCGGCATGGGCATGACCGAGAAACAGGGCGGCAGCGACGTACGGGCCAACAGCACACAGGCCCGGCCGCTCACCGAGGCCGGGACGTACGCGCTGACCGGGCACAAGTGGTTCTGCTCGGCACCCATGTCGGACGGCTTCCTCGTGCTCGCGCAGGCCCCCGGTGGGCTCACCTGCTTCCTCGTGCCCCGCGTCCTCGCCGACGGCAGCCGCAACGTGTTCCTGATCCAGCGGCTGAAGGACAAGCTCGGCAACCGGTCCAACGCCTCCGCCGAGGTCGAGTTCGACGGCACCTGGGCGCGCGTGGTCGGCGAGGAGGGGCGCGGGGTCCGTACGATCATCGACATGGTCGCCGCGACCCGGCTGGACTGCGCGCTCGGCTCGGCCGGGCTGATGCGGCAGGCGGTGGCGCAGGCGGTGCACCACTGCGAGCACCGGGAGGCCTTCGGCGGCAGGCTGATCGACAAGCCGCTGATGCGCAATGTGCTCGCCGACCTCGCGCTGGAGTCCGAGGCCGCGACCACGCTGGCACTCCGGCTCGCCGCCGCCCATGACGACGGGAGCGAGCAGGAGCGCGCCTTCCTGCGGCTCGCGGTCCCGGCCGCCAAGTACTGGATCACCAAGCGCTGCGCCCCGCTGACGGTGGAGGCCGCCGAGTGCCTGGGCGGAAACGGGTACGTCGAGGAGTCGGGTCTGCCCCGGCTGGTGCGCGAGTCGCCGCTGAACTCCGTCTGGGAGGGCGCGGGGAACGTACAGGCGCTGGACGTGCTGCGGGCGCTGCGGCGAGAACCGGGCGCGCTGGACGCCTGCCTCACCGAGATCGGCCGGGCGCACGGCGCCGACCACCGGCTGGACCGGGCGGTGAAGGACCTGTTCACCGAGCTGGCCGACCTCGACGGGATCGAGGGCCGGGCCCGGCGGCTGGTGGAGCGGCTCGCGCTGGTGCTCCAGGGATCCCTGCTGGTGCGGTTCGCGCCGCCGGAGGTCGCCGACGCGTTCTGCGCCTCCCGGCTCGGCGGCGATCGGGGCGGCTCGTTCGGCACGCTGCCCGCGGGCCTGGACCTGGCCTCGGTGGTGGAGCGGGCACGGCCGGTGTCCTGAACCGGACGGCCCTGCCCCGTCACGGGCGCACGTCGCGGGGGTGGTGCTGCGCCGACACGGCACCACCCCCGCTGAATGGGCCCGTTGAAAGGCCAGAACGCCGCCCATGGGCGGCGCCGTGGACAAGTCTCGGGTGTCCTCGTGCGGTTCACCAGGGTTGCAGGGGGTTGCAACTTATTGATGACTGTGCGCGGAGTCTGTGCCTCCGGCATGCGCCCGGCGGCAGTATGTGCACTGAAGCCGACCGGAAACCGCCGCCCGGTATGGCTTGACAAGTGTGTTCGAGGCCCTCCCGGGAGGATCACCCGTGGTGAACCCGCCGATGAACCTGGCGCGTCTGGCCGCCGTGGACGCGGCGCAGGCGGCGCGGGTACTGAGCGAGGTGCGTGAGGCGACACTCGCCGGGCGGCGTGCGCGGATCGCGCCCCGCCCGGTGATCGAGCAGTCCTGGGGGCGGATGCTGCGCAGCGGCGTCGACCCCGACCACGACTTCAGATCCGGTCTGCTGTCCGCCGACGAAGTGCGGCGCAGACGCGAGGAGTCACCGCTGCGGCAGGTGCTGCCGGTGCTGCGCGAGGGACTGCTTTCGGTCGCGGACGTCGCCCAGCACATCATGGTCGTCGCCGACGCCGAGGGACGCGTGCTGTGGCGGGAGGGGTCGCCGCAGGTGCTGCGCAAGGCCGACGGCCTCGGCTTCGAACTCGGCGCGGACTGGCGGGAGGACGTCGTCGGCACCAACGGCGTGGGCACCCCCGCGGTGGTGCGGCGGCCGGTGCAGGTGTTCGCCGCCGAGCACTTCGTCCGCTCGCACGCCTCCTGGACCTGCACGGGCGCCCCCATCGCCGACCCCAGGGACGGCCGGCTCATCGGAGTGGTGGACATCAGCGGCCCGCTGCGCACCATGCATCCGGCGACCCTCTCCTGGGTGGACTCCGTGGCGAAACTCGCCGAGGCCCGGCTGCGGGAGCTGCACCTGGACTCGCTGGAGCGGCTGCGCACGGTGGCGGCGCCGGTGCTGGCCCGGCTGGACGGCCGGGCGCTGGTGGTGGACCGGGACGGCTGGGCGGCGGCGGTGACCGGGATGCCGTACCTGCGGCGGCTCGGCCTGCCCAAGTCGCTGTCCCCGGGGCGCCGGTGGCTGCCGCCGCTGGGCCACTGCTCGGTCGAGCCGCTGGCCGGCGGCTGGCTGCTGCGGGTGGCGGACGAAACGCCGCCGGGCACCGCGAGCCGGGTGCGGCTGGATCTGCGCCGGGCGGGCCGTGCCTCGGTGACCGTGTGCGGTACGGCCGGCTCATGGACCCGGGAACTCAGTCCGCGGCACGCCGAGTTGCTGTACCTGCTCGCCGAGCACCGGGGCGGGCGGGGGGCGGCGGCCCTGGCGGAGGACCTGTTCGGCGATCCGTCCAGAACGGTGACCGTACGGGCCGAGATGTCCAGGATCCGACGGTACTTGGGGGATCTGCTGCAGCATCGGCCGTACCGTTTCCGCGAGGACGCGGAGGTCGAGGTGCTGTCCCCCGGCAACCCCCGCGACCTGCTGCCCCGGTCGGTGGCCCCGGCGGTGGCCGCACGGCGGCGGGCGGCGGGCGCGGACTGAGGGCGAACCGGACGGCGGCGTCCGGGAACCGGCGGCGCGAGCGGACCACCCGGTCCGGGTGGGTGTCTTTCGCGTATTTGGGGGTCTTGGCCCTGCACCGCCCCTTACTGCCGTAGCATCCCTGTGGGCCTCCCCACCCGCTCCTCGGTCAACGTACGGACCATCAGGAGCAGTTGGCCCGTCGGGAGGAATCATGAAGCATCGCGGCAGACACCGCAGACGCAGACGGGGCACAGCCCTGCGCGCGGTCCTCACCGGGACCGCGCTGGCACTCACCGCGGCCGCCACGCTGATCAGCACCTCGCAGGCCGAGGTCGCCGAGAGCCCCGGCGCGCTCCAGCCGTTGACCTCCGCCTCGGACACCGCCCGGCTCGGGCTCCAGGAGCACCTGGTGCCCGCCCGCGACCTGAACAGGCTCGCCGCGTCCATGGGCCGCCCGGTCGGTGTGAGCGCCGTCCTGGGGAGCGCCGACCGCACTCTGCGCGAGGCCGCCGACTGCGCCCCGGACGACCGGGCGACCCTGCCCGTCGCCCCGTCCGCCGACCGCGCCTACTGCTGGGACCGGACCGACACCGCCGACACCGCCTGGCGGCCGCACTCCGTCACCACCTCCGGGGACGCCGACGACGACGGCGTCTGGGGCACCCACCGGGTGATCCTCACCGGCTGGACCCGCACCACCGCCGACGGGCCCACGGCCGGCCGGGGGCCGGCCCGGGTCGCCTTCATCGACGCCGACGACCCCGCACGGCCCGTCTACCGCTGGGTACTGCTGGTGGTGCCCGTCGACGGCGGCCGCGACTACCGCGGCCTGTCCTCCACCCTGTCCGGCATGGTCTGGTACCAGGACAAACTGCTGGTCACCACCCGCTCCGGCAGCTCCGAAGCGCTCTACGTCTACGACCTCGACCGCATCCAGCGCACTACGGCGGACACGCCCGTGATCGGCCGGGTGCCCGGCGGCTGGTCCGCCGAGGGCTACCGGTACGTGATGCCCGCCGTCGGCTCCTACCGCTTCACCGCCGGCCGCTGCACCGCCTCCGGGCCGCCCTGTCCGGCCACCCTCTCCCTGGACCGCGGCACCGCGCCCGACAGCCTCGTCGCCGCCGAACGGACCGCGCCCGGCGGCGACCGTCGCACCCGGCTGTGGCGGTACGCGTTCGACAGCTCCCCCGCGCGCGGCGGACTGCTCGCCACCGACGCCGCCGGACGGGCGGACGCGATCGAGGCCTACCGGACCCGGGTGACCGGCATCAACGGCGCGCTGTCCCACCGGCGGGCCGGAGCGGGCTCCCCGTCCTGGTACGTGGGACGCGCGTCCGGCACGGGAGACGGTCACGGCGGCCTGTGGCGCCAGGACAGCACGGACGCCAAGGCGGCACGCTGCGGCTTCGACGCCTCCCACCACTGCTGGGCCGAGTCGGCGGGCTCCCTGTCGTACTGGGAGGAGACGGGCGAGGTGTGGTCCCTCTCCGACCGCATGCTGTTCGCGGTGCCCCTGACCGCGCTCGACCGCTCGCTGAGGTGACGGCCGGCGGCCGCTCATCGGGCCGGGGCGGGCCCGAGTGACCTGGCCGATCGACAGCCGGGCCGGTGGGATGGTTCCCTGGCCCGCATGAGCAGCGTCACCGTCACCACCTGGTCCCTGGAACAGAACTCGTCGGCCGACCTCCTGCCGGCCGCCGCCCCCGAGGGCGACGTCCGGATCGTCCGCGCCGAGGTCCCCTCCCCCGAGTTCAGCCGCTTCCTGTACGCCTCCGTGGGCGGCGACATCCGCTGGACGGACCGGCTCGGGTGGACCTACGCGCGGTGGCAGGAGTACCTCGGCCGTCCGGGCGTCGAGACCTGGGTGGCCTACGACCGCGGCACCCCCGCCGGATACATCGAGCTGGAGGCGCACGACGAGGGCGTGGTCGAGATCGCCTACTTCGGGCTGATCCCCGCCTTCCGCGGCCGCCGTATCGGCGGCCACCTGCTCTCGCACGGCACGGCCCGCGCCTGGGACCTGGCCGAGCGGTGGCCCGGGCGGGCGCCGACGAAGCGGGTGTGGGTGCACACGTGCAGCAAGGACGGCGAGTTCGCCATGGACAACTACCAGCGGCGCGGGTTCCGGCTGTTCGACACGAAGGTGGAACTCGAGCCGGAGGCCGCGACGCCCGGCCCGTGGCCCGGCGCCTGACCCCGAACCCGTCAACCCCCCGGCCCGGAGCGTGACCCACAACACCCCGTCTCGCCATTCAGAATAGTTCCGTCCATATTACGGACGAAGGTGGACTGGCCGGAGATCCGCGTGACACGCTTCCGTCATGCCTGGAACTGGAATTGCCTTGGTGAGTCGGCGGCACGTCGACCTCGGCCGCATGTCCAGCGCCATCTGTCCGGCGAGCTGACAACTCCAGCACCGCCGATCTCCCCGCACCTCTCTCCCTGCTGCGCAACGGCGCGCACGCATGCCCCCGTGCGCCCGCATGCGCAGATCAGAGCCGCGTTTCCCGCCTGTCCCGAAGGACGTAACAGCCATGGCCGCCACCCCGCAGAACCCTGCCGCCTCCGCGCCCCGCCGCAAGGTGAGCCGTCACCGCGGTGAGGGTCAGTGGGCCGCGGGTCACTTCACCCCGCTCAACGCCAACGAGCAGGCCAAGAAGGACGACGACGGTCTCAATGTGCGGACACGCATTGAGACGATCTACTCGAAGCGGGGCTTCGACTCGATCGACCCCGGTGACCTGCGCGGCCGGATGCGCTGGTGGGGCCTGTACACCCAGCGCAAGCCCGGGATCGACGGCGGCAAGACCGCGATCCTGGAGCCGGAGGAGCTGGACGACGAGTTCTTCATGCTCCGGGTGCGCATCGACGGCGGCGCGCTCACCACGGAGCAGCTCCGGGTCATCGGTGAGATCTCGCAGGAGTTCGCGCGGGGCACCGCGGACATCACCGACCGGCAGAACGTCCAGTACCACTGGATCCGCATCGAGGACGTGCCCGGGATCTGGGACCGGCTCGAGGGCGTGGGCCTGTCGACCGTCACCGCGTGCGGCGACACCCCGCGTGTGATGATCGGTTCGCCGGTCGCGGGCATCGCCGAGGACGAGATCATCGACGGCACTCCGGCACTGGAGGAGATGAAGCGCCGGGTCCTCAACAACAAGGCGTACTCGAACCTCCCCCGGAAGTTCAAGACGGCCATCTCGGGGTCGCCGCTGCTGGACGTGGTGCACGAGATCAACGACGTGGCGTTCGTCGGCGTACGGCACCCCGAGCACGGGCCGGGCTTCGACCTGTGGGTCGGCGGCGGTCTGTCCACCAACCCGAAGCTGGGCGTGCGGCTCGGCGCCTGGGTGCCGCTGGACGAGGTCGCCGACGTCTACGAGGGCGTCGTCTCGATCTTCCGTGACTACGGCTACCGCCGGCTTCGCAACCGGGCCCGCCTGAAGTTCCTGGTCGCCGACTGGGGCCCGGAGAAGTTCCGCCAGGTGCTGGAGGACGAGTACCTGGGCGGCCGCAAGCTGATCGACGGCCCCGCGCCCGAGCAGCCGGTGCGGCAGTGGCGCGACCACATCGGCGTGCACCGGCAGAAGGACGGCCGGTTCTACGTCGGGTTCGCCCCGCGCGTCGGCCGGGTCGACGGCGCCACCCTCACGAAGATCGCCGACCTCGCGGAGGCGCACGGCTCGGGCCGGGTCCGCACCACCGTCGAGCAGAAGATGATCATCCTCGACGTCGAGCAGGACCAGGTCGACTCGCTGGTCGATGGCCTGGAGGCGCTGGACCTCACCGCCCGGCCGTCCTCCTTCCGGCGCGGCACCATGGCCTGCACCGGCATCGAGTTCTGCAAGCTGGCCATCGTGGAGACCAAGCAGCGCGGCGCGCAGCTCATCGACGAACTCGAGCGCAGGCTGCCGGACTTCGACCAGCCGATCACCATCAACCTGAACGGCTGCCCGAACGCCTGCGCCCGCATCCAGGTGGCGGACATCGGTCTCAAGGGCCAGTTGGTCCTGGACGACGACGGCAACCAGGTCGAGGGCTACCAGGTGCACCTCGGCGGCGCGCTCGGCCTGGAGGCCGGCTTCGGCCGCAAGGTCCGCGGCCTGAAGGTCACTTCGGCCGAGCTGCCCGACTACATCGAGCGGGTCCTCAAGCGCTACGAGGCCGAACGCCAGGACGGCGAGCGCTTCGCCACCTGGGCCGCCCGGGCTTCCGAGGAGGCTCTGTCGTGAGCGAGCGGGCGGCGCCCTTCTACTGCCCCTACTGCGGCGACGAGGACCTGCGGCCCGGCGAGCAGGGGCACGGCGCCTGGGAATGCGGGGCGTGCAACCGCGCTTTCCAGCTGAAGTTCCTCGGGCTGCTCGCCCGGGGGCTCCAGCGAGCCGACAACGGAGGGGACGAGCGGACATGACGACGACTCAGCAGGAGCGCACCGCCGAGGAGTTGAAGGCACTCGCCGAGCAGGCGGGCCGGGACCTGGAGAACGCCACCGCGCTGGAGATCCTCCAGTGGGCGGTCGACACCTTCGGGGCGAAATTCTGCGTCACCTCCTCGATGGAGGACGCCGTGGTCGCCCATCTCGCCTCCCGCGCCCGCAAGGGCGTGGACGTCGTCTTCCTCGACACCGGCTACCACTTCCCGGAGACCATCGGCACCCGGGACGCCGTGGAGGCCGTGATGGACGTCAGCGTCATCACCCTCACGCCGCGTCAGACGGTCGCCGAGCAGGACGCGGAGTACGGCCCGAAGCTGCACGACCGCGACCCCGACCTGTGCTGCGCGCTGCGCAAGGTGAAGCCGCTGGAGGAGGGCCTGAGGGGCTACCAGGCCTGGGCCACCGGCCTGCGCCGCGACGAGTCCCCGACCCGGGCGAACACCCCGGTCGTCGGCTGGGACGAGAAGCGGCGGAAGGTCAAGATCTCCCCCATCGCCCGCTGGACCCAGGACGACGTGGACGCCTACGTCGCCGAGCACGGCGTGCTCACCAACCCGCTGCTGACGGACGGATACCCCTCCATCGGCTGCGCCCCCTGCACCCGCCGCGTCCTGGAGGGCGAGGACGCGCGCGCCGGCCGCTGGGCGGGGCGCTCCAAGACCGAGTGCGGGCTGCACGGATGACGGCGCACACAGCTACGCACACCGCGCCCACAGGTCC
Source organism: Streptomyces sp. NPDC047869 (assembly GCF_040704065.1). NCBI lineage: Bacteria > Bacillati > Actinomycetota > Actinomycetes > Kitasatosporales > Streptomycetaceae > Streptomyces > Streptomyces sp. NPDC047869. The sequence continues at coordinate 74,876 of NZ_JBEYRK010000009.1, read as the reverse complement.
GGCTGTTACCGCTTTCACCGAAGCCACCGACACCCAGGAGAACCACGTGACCACCGGAGCCACCGTCTGGCTCACGGGTCTGCCGAGCGCCGGCAAGACCACCATCGCGCACGAGCTGGCCGGCCGGCTGCGCGCCGAGGGCCACCGCGTCGAGGTGCTCGACGGCGACGAGATCCGCGAGTTCATCTCGGCGGGCCTCGGCTTCGGCCGCGAGGACCGGCACACCAATGTGCAGCGCATCGGCTTCGTCGCCGAACTGCTCGCCCGCAACGGTGTGAAGGCGCTGGTCCCGGTGATCGCGCCCTACGCGGACAGCCGTGAGGCCGTGCGCAAGCGGCACGCGGAGAACGGGACGCCGTACCTGGAGATCCATGTGGCGACCCCGGTCGAGGTGTGCTCGGTACGGGACGTGAAGGGGCTGTACGCCAAGCAGGCGGCGGGTGAGCTGACGGGGCTGACGGGCGTGGACGACCCGTACGAGGAGCCCGAGACACCCGACCTGCGGATCGAATCGCAGCACCAGACCGTGCGGGAGTCCGCCGTCTCGGTGCATGCCCTGCTCAGTGAGAGGGGACTGGCATGACGACCGTCGCCGAGACCGCGGCCGGTGGCGAGGGCACGGACACTCCGTACGCCCTGTCGCACCTGGACGCGCTGGAGTCCGAGGCGGTGCACATCTTCCGCGAGGTCGCGGGCGAGTTCGAGAACCCGGTGATCCTTTTCTCCGGTGGCAAGGACTCGATCCTGATGCTGCACCTGGCGCTGAAGGCGTTCGCCCCGGCCTCGATCCCCTTCTCGCTGCTCCATGTGGACACAGGACACAACTTCCCCGAGGTGCTGCAGTACCGCGACCGTGTGGTCGCCGAACATGGGCTGCGACTCCATGTGGCGTCCGTACAGGACTACATCGACCGCGGTGTGCTCAAGGAGCGTTCCGACGGCACCCGTAACCCGCTGCAGACCCTTCCGCTGACGGAGAAGATCCAGAGCGAGAAGTTCGACGCGGTCTTCGGCGGCGGGCGGCGCGACGAGGAGAAGGCCCGCGCCAAGGAGCGGGTGTTCTCCCTGCGGGACGAGTTCTCCCAGTGGGACCCGCGCCGGCAGCGCCCCGAGCTGTGGAACCTGTACAACGGGCGGCACGCCCCGGGCGAGCACGTCCGCGTCTTCCCGCTGTCCAACTGGACCGAGCTGGACGTCTGGCAGTACATCGCCCGCGAGGGCATCGAGCTGCCGGAGATCTACTTCGCCCATGAGCGCGAGGTGTTCCAGCGGGCGGGGATGTGGCTGACGGCCGGTGAGTGGGGCGGCGCCAAGGACGGCGAGACCGTCGAGAAGCGCCTGGTGCGCTACCGCACGGTCGGCGACATGTCCTGCACCGGCGCCGTCGACTCCGACGCGACCACGCTGGACGCCGTCATCGCCGAGATCGCCGCGTCCCGGCTCACGGAGCGGGGCGCGACCCGCGCCGACGACAAGCTCTCCGAGGCCGCGATGGAAGACCGCAAGCGCGAGGGGTACTTCTAAGCATGAGCACCACCACGACCGAGACGCTCCCGGAGACCACCCTGCTGCGGTTCGCCACCGCGGGCTCCGTCGACGACGGCAAGTCCACGCTGGTCGGGCGGCTGCTGCACGACTCCAAGTCGGTCCTCACCGACCAGCTGGAGGCCGTGGAGCGGGCGTCCGCGAGCCGCGGCCAGGAGGGCCCGGACCTGGCGCTGCTCACCGACGGCCTGCGCGCCGAGCGGGAGCAGGGCATCACCATCGACGTGGCCTACCGCTACTTCGCCACGCCCCGGCGCCGGTTCATCCTCGCCGACACCCCCGGCCATGTGCAGTACACCCGCAACATGGTGACGGGTGCCTCCACGGCCGAGCTGACGGTGATCCTCGTCGACGCCCGCAACGGCGTGGTCGAGCAGACCCGCCGGCACGCGGCGATCGCCGCGCTGCTGCGCGTGCCGCACGCGGTCCTCGCGGTCAACAAGATGGACCTCGTCGCGTACGAGGAGTCCGTCTTCGCAGCGATCGCCGAGGAGTTCACCGCGTACGCCACCGAGCTGGGCGTCCCGGAGGTCACCGCCATCCCGATCTCGGCGCTGGCCGGTGACAACGTGGTGGAGCCGTCCGCGAACATGGACTGGTACGGCGGCCCGACCGTGCTGGAGCACCTGGAGACGGTCCCGGTCAGCCACGACCTGTCGCACTGCCACGCCCGGCTGCCCGTGCAGTTCGTGATCCGGCCGCAGACCGCCGAGCACCCGGACTACCGGGGCTACGCGGGCCAGATCGCCGCCGGCACCTTCCGGGTCGGCGACCCGGTCGCCGTGCTGCCGTCCGGGCGTACCACCCGGATCTCCGGCATCGACCTGCTGGGCGAGCCGGTCGACGTGGCGTGGACGACGCAGTCGGTGACGGTACTACTCGAGGACGACATCGACGTCTCGCGCGGCGACTTGATCGTCCCGGCCAAGGACGCCCCGCCCGTCACGCAGGACGTGGAGGCGACCGTCTGCCACGTCGCCGACCAGCCGCTGGCCGTCGGACACCGGGTGCTGCTCAAGCACGGCACCCGCACGGTCAAGGCGATCGTCAAGGACATCCCGTCCCGGCTCACGCTCGACGACCTCTCCCTGCACCCGCACCCCGGGCAGCTCGTCGCCAACGACATCGGCCGGGTGAAGATCCGTACCGCCGAGCCGCTGCCGGTCGACTCCTACGCGGACTCGCGCCGCACCGGCTCGTTCATCCTGATCGACCCGAACGACGGCACCACGCTCACCGCCGGCATGGTCGGCGAGTCGTTCGCCTCCCCCGAGCCGGTCAAGGACGCGTCCGAAGAAGACGGCTGGGACTTCTGACCATGAACTCCCCCGATTTCTACTCGATGTTCGCGAAGGAGGGCGGCCGCGTCGGCAGCGGCGCCCTGGGCAGCGGGCAGGGCGGAGTGGGCCGATGTGTGCGGTGACGTACGCGCACCGCACGCGCGCCCAGCGACGAAGACCCCCTGCCGAACTCCCGGCCACGCCCTGAGAGACCGTGACCGCCGGGCCAACGAGAGGAACACCTCCCGTGCCTGCCAGTTCCACACTGCTTCGCCGCGGTCTGGCCGCGATGGCGGCCCTCCCCCTGCTGACGCTCGCGGCCTGCGGCTACGGGTCCGAGGCCAAGGACGACAACGCGGGCGCCCGGATCGCCGCCGGGGCGAAGAAGACCGACGGCCTCGACTCCGTGAAGATCGGCTACTTCGGCAACCTGACCCACGCGACCGCGCTGGTGGGCAACCAGAAGGGCTTCTTCCAGAAGGCGCTCGGCGCGACCAAGGCCGACTACCAGATATTCAACGCCGGTCCGTCCGAGATCGAGGCGCTGAACTCGGGTTCCATCGACATCGGCTGGATCGGCCCCTCCCCCGCCATCAACGGCTACACCAAGTCCAACGGCAAGAACCTGCGGATCATAGGCGGTTCGGCCTCCGGCGGGGTCAGGCTGGTCGTGAACCCCGAGAAGATCAAGTCCCTGAAGGACGTCAGGGGCAAGCGGATCGCGACGCCCCAGCTCGGCAACACGCAGGACGTGGCCTTCCTCAACTGGGTCGCGGAGCAGGGCTGGAAGGTCGACGCGCAGAGCGGCAAGGGTGACGTCTCCGTCGTCCGCACCGACAACAAGGTGACCCCGGACGCGTTCAAGTCCGGTTCGGTCGACGGCGCCTGGGTGCCCGAGCCGACGGCGTCCAAGCTGGTCGCCGAGGGCGGCAAGGTGCTGCTCGACGAGTCGTCGCTGTGGCCCGGCGAGAAGTTCGTGATCACGAACATCGTGGTGTCGCAGAACTTCCTGAAGGAGCACCCGAAGGCCGTCGAGGCAGTGCTGAAGGCATCGGTCGAGACCAACGCGTGGATCAACGCCCATCCGGACGAGGCCAAGGCCGCGGCGAACAAGCAGCTCGGCATCGACTCGGGCAAGGAGCTGCCGGCCGACGTCCTGGACCCGGCCTGGAAGTCGATCCGGATCACCGACGACCCGCTGGCCGCGACCCTCGACACCGAGGCGCGGCACGCGGTCATGGCGGGCCTCCTTCAGGACCCGCGGCTGAAGGGCATCTACGACCTCGCCCCGCTGAACAAGGTTCTCGGGGCCAAGGGTGAGAGCACCGTCGACGACGCCGGTCTCGGCGTCGGCTGAGATCCGGATCCGAGCGTTCCCAGGAGGTGACGACCATGGCAACCGCCCTCGCCAAGGCCGAAGAAGCAGAGACGGTCGAGTACGCGGCACGCATCGAGCAGGTTTCGAAGTCCTTCGCCGGGCCGGCCGGACGGCAACTCGTCCTCGACGACATCAACCTCGATGTCGCGCCCGGCGAGTTCGTCACCCTCCTGGGTGCCTCGGGCTGCGGCAAGTCGACGCTGCTGAACCTGGTGGCGGGGCTCGACCGGCCCACCGCCGGCAGCATCGCGACCCACGGCCGCCCCGCCCTGATGTTCCAGGAGCACGCCCTGTTCCCGTGGCTGACCGCGGGCAAGAACATAGAACTCGCCCTGAAGCTCAGGGGCGTCCCGAAGAGCGAGCGGCGCGGCCGGGCCGAGCAGCTCCTCGAACTGGTCCGGCTGCAGGGCTCGTACGGCAAGCGGGTGCACGAGCTGTCCGGTGGCATGCGGCAGCGCGTGGCCATGGCCCGGGCGCTCGCGCAGGACAGCCAGCTACTGCTGATGGACGAGCCGTTCGCCGCGCTGGACGCGATCACCCGCGATCTGCTGCACGACGAACTGACCCGGATCTGGGCCGAGACGGGGCTGTCCGTCCTGTTCGTCACGCACAACGTGCGGGAGGCGGTGCGGCTCGCGCAGCGGGTGGTGCTGCTGTCGTCCCGCCCGGGCCGGGTGGCCCGCGAGTGGCGGGTGGACATCCCGCAGCCGCGGCGCATCGAGGACGCCCCGGTCGCCGAACTGTCCCTCGAGATCACCGAAGTACTGCGTGGGGAGATCCGCCGCCATGGCCAGCACTGAGACGAAGACCGCCACGGACGCGGGGAGCGTCGAGGCGGGCCTGGACGCCCTGGAGACCGCCGTCGCGGGCCGGGCCCCGTTCCGGGAGACCTTCGTCCGCAAGATCCTGCCGCCGATCGTCGCCACCGTCGTGGTGCTGGTCGTCTGGCAGGCACTGATCTCGCTGCGGATCGTCGACGACCCGACGAAGCTGCCCTCCCCGTCCGACGTGGGCGGCGAGTTCAAGCGGGCCTGGCTGGAAGGCAAGCTGCTCGGCTACATCTGGACCAGCGTCTCGCGCGGTCTGCTGGGCTTCCTGTTCGCGCTGGCCATCGGCACCCCGCTGGGCCTGCTGGTGGCCCGGGTGAGGTTCGTGCGCGCGGCCATCGGCCCGGTGCTCTCCGGTCTGCAGTCGCTGCCGTCGGTGGCCTGGGTGCCGCCCGCGGTGATCTGGCTGGGCCTGGACAACCAGATGATGTACGCGGTGATCCTGCTCGGCGCGGTGCCGTCGATCGCCAACGGCCTGGTGTCCGGCATCGACCAGGTGCCGCCGCTGTTCCTGCGGGCGGGCCGCACGATGGGCGCGACCGGGCTGAAGGGTGCCTGGCACATCGTGCTGCCGGCCGCGCTGCCGGGCTATCTGGCCGGCCTGAAGCAGGGTTGGGCCTTCTCCTGGCGCTCGCTGATGGCGGCGGAGATCATCGCCTCCTCCCCCGACCTCGGCATCGGCCTGGGCGCGTTGCTGGAGAACGGCCGCAACGCCAGCTCCATGTCCATGGTGTTCGAGGCGATCTTCCTGATCCTGTTCGTCGGCATCGCCATCGACCTGCTCATCTTCTCCCCGCTGGAGCGGTGGGTGCTGCGCAGCCGTGGCCTTCTGGTGAAGAGCTGAGTCCCGTGTACGGAAAGCCGGCCCGTCCCGTCCTCCTGGTGATCGCCCACGGCAGCCGCGACCCGCGGCATGCCGCGACCGTGCACGCCCTGGTGGAGCGGCTGCGGTCGCTGCGGCCCGGCCTGCGGGTGGAGACCGGCTTCCTGGACTTCAACATCCCGTCCGTGCACGGGGTGCTGGAGTCACTGGCCGCGGAGGGGGTGCGGGACGTGGTGGCGCTGCCGCTGCTGCTGACCCGCGCCTTCCACGCGAAGGCCGACATCCCGGCGGTCCTGCGGGGCGCGCCTCGCGGCCTGCGCATCCGCCAGGCCGAGGTGCTGGGCCCCTCGCCGCTGCTGCTGTCGGCGCTGGAGCGGCGCCTGTACGAGGCGGGGCTGACGCCCGCCGACAAGTCCTCGACCGGGGTCGTGCTGGCCTCGGCGGGGTCCTCCGACCCGGAGGCGATCGCAGTGATCGCCGACATCGCGCGGGAGTGGTGGCACACCGGTTGGTGCGCCGTGCGGCCTGCGTTCGCCTCCGCATCCCTTCCCCGCACCGAGGACGCGGTGAGTGAGCTGCGCGCCCTCGGCTGCGAACGGGTCGCCGTGGCGCCCTACGTCCTCGCCCCCGGCTTCCTGCCGGACCGCATCGCGCGCGGCGCGGCGGAGGCCGACGTCCTGGCGGACGTCCTGGGTCCGGCCCCCGAGGTGGCGCGGCTCCTGCTGGCCCGCTACGACACGGCGGGCCTGCCGGCCCGAGCGGCCCTCGGCGCCTGACCCGGTGCCGGGCCCCGTGGCGGCGGGGCCCGGCCGGTTCACAGTTCCAGCAGGTGGACCAGTTGCTGGGTGAAGGCGAGGCTGCCGGTGCCGGCCGGGGCGCCGATGCTGATGGCCTCCAGGCTGGAGCGGATGCGGCCCCGGTTGGGCGGGCCGCCGTCCGCCGCGGCCTCCTCCAGCGCGGCCATGATGACCTCTCCGTGGACGACGAGCCCGGGGAGCTCGGCGTGCAACGCCTCGAGGAGTCCCTCGGTGAGCCGGAAGACGGTCTCCGGGTCCGGTCCGTCGTCGCCGCCGGTGCGGCCGTAGGAGCCCATGCGACCGGGGCCGTTGATGTTCCCGTTGTAGTACGTGCTCATCGTCTCGTCCTGACTCCTGGTCTGGGAGGGGCCGTACCGGGCTGGGTCCGGGACCGCCGACGTTACCCATGCGGCGGCTCCGGCCATGTCCAGGAGTCTGGTGGTGCTCCGCCCACGCGTGCGGAAAGGGCCGAAAATAGTCACCCGTACGAGTGATCCGTGCCCGTTGACCAGGCCGGACACTCCCGACGGAACGGACAGGGAACCGGCCCGTGGAGCGGGGCTCGGCTGTCGCGCGTCCCGGCGGGAAAGGTGCTCCCGCGCGCGTGCCAGGACGGCCGGCCACGGTCCGGCGTTCCCCTGTGACGTCGGACCGCGGCCGGTACCTCGTTCTGCGTTCGGCCCGGCGGATGCGTCACCCGCGCGGAACGCCCGTCGCGCCCCAGGGGTGCTAATCGGCCACCCGCTTTCCGCCGACCGGGGCCTCCCGGCTCAGTCGAAGCGGAGCTCTCCCGAGCGGGTGCGCTTGAGTTCGAAGAAGTCGGGGTGGCGGGCCAGCACCCGGAAGCTGTCGAAGAGTTCCGCGGCTTCGGCACCACGCGGAACGGCCCGCAGGACGGGACCGAACCACACCGTGCCGTCGACGTGGATCGTGGGCGTGCCCACGTACCCGCCGGACCCGGGCTCGGCGCCGGCGTCGTGGCTGCGGCGCACCGCGTCGTCGTACGACGGGTCGTGAGCGGCGTCCGACAGGTCGGCCGGCAGGCCGAGTTCGGCCAGCGACTCGGCGATCACCACGTCGAAGTCCGCGGCCTCCCGCTCGTGGATACGGGTGCCGAACGCGGTGTACAGGTCGCGCAGCACCTTCTCACCGTGCCGTTCGGCCGCGGCCACCGCGACCCGCACCGGTCCGATCGACCGGTCGACCAGATCGCGGTACCAGTCCGGCAGTTCGTTGCCGGTGTTGTGCAGGTAGAGGCTCATGGGGCGGAAGCGGAGGTCGAGCGGGCGCAGGCGCTCGACCTCCAGCAGCCAGCGGGAGGTGATCCAGGCGAAGGGGCAGGCGGCGTCGAACCAGAAGTCGACCCTGGTGGGACCGGAACCGGCCGTACCGCTGTGATCGGCATGTGTCATGCCGATCACGCTAGTCGGCGGGTGGAGCGGAATCCCGGTCCAATCACCGCCCTGTTCTCTGGGCCACTTCCGGCGTACCGGCCGCCCCGGGCGAGGGACCGCCCCGGCCCGTCTCACGCCTCGGGAGCGGTCAGTTCGACGAGTTTCAGCACCGTGTTCCAGTTGCGGCTGGTGGCGATCAGGCCCTTGGCGGGGCGGCGGGACAGCGCCTCGCCGAGCTTGGAGCGGCCCAGGCCGTCCGGTGCGTACAGATAGAGGCAGCGGTCGCCGAGGCGGAACTCCTCGGGGAGGTGCGCGGCGGAGTCGACCGCCGCGAAGCGCTCCGGAGTGACGGGCGCGGAGTAGTAGGTGACGTAAAGTTGTCTCGCGGCCAGTTCGGCGGCCGGGAACGGGCATGCGTCGGCCACCGCCCGCAGATAGGCGTGGTCGCGCACGATCACGTCGACCCGGAAGCCGAACCGCGCCTCGATCGCCCGGGTCAGCTCGGCCGCCAGGGACTCCTCGTCGCCGTGCCCGGCGCTGAACACGGCCTGGCCGCTCTGGAGATGGGTCCGTACGCCGTCGTGGCCGAGGCCCGTCAGGAGCGAGCGGAGATCGGCCATCGGGAGTTTCCTGCTGCCACCGACGTTGATTCCGCGCAGCAGCGCCGCATAGGTCGTCACCCGGACAGGTTAGAACGGCCGCCGTGCCCCGTGGGGGCGGGCACGGCGGCCGGACCGGGACGACCCGGGCTGCGCGAAACTCTGGCCGATCAAGGGCCCGCTGTTCAACCTCTACACGCACCTGTGATTTGTTCAACAAGGTTTCTTAATCACAAAGTGGATCTTCGACGGCGGATCGGACACGGCCCGCCGCCGGCCCCCGCCGACCCCCTCACCCCGAGACGCGTCCCCGGGAAGCCCCGAAAGATGTAAGGGCCCGCTGTCCTCCCCAGCGGTGACCCGGACCCGCGCCACTTCACCGGGCAGTACGACGAGACCTCGCCGCCGGGCCCATACCGTCGAAGCTGAACGAGCGAGGACGTGGCGGCAGGGGGTCGTCACCGCATACGAGGGGGAAAGCCCGTCATGGGGAACACGGACGTGCGCGTGCGGGGACTGGCCGCCCGCGCCGGCGGCTGGAGCGCCCGGCACCGCTGGGCCGCCGTCGGCATATGGGTGCTGTTCGTCGTCCTGGCCATGGGACTCGGCTCGGCGGCCGGCCGGGTCGACGTGGACGAGAGCGACCAGCTCAAGGGCGAGACACACACCGCGGCGAAGATCATCGAGGACGCGGGCATCGAGCAGCCGGCCGGAGAGACCGTGCTGATCCAGTCCCGGGACGGCGCCCTCAAGGCGACGAGCGGCGAGTTCCGGGCCGCCGTCGACGCCGTCGTCGAGGCCGTCGACGGCACCGGAAAGGTCACCCATGTGACCTCCCCGTACGACACGCGCGCCATCTCCCGGGACGGCCGTACCGCGCTCGTGCAGTTCGACATGCGCGGCGACGCGGAGACCGCCGCCGACCGGGTCGAGCCGGTGCTGGACGCCGTCGCCGGGGCACAGAAGGCGCACGACGGCCTGCGGATCGAGGAGATCGGCGGCGCCAGCATGAACAAGCAGTACCAGGACGCCTTCGGGGACGACTTCCAGAAGGCCGAGTACTCGGCCGTGCCGGTGGCCCTCGGCATCCTGCTGATCGCGTTCGGCGCCCTGGTGGCCGCGCTGCTGCCGGTGGCCCTCGCGGTCACCGCGATCATGGCGACGATGGGCCTGATGGGCCTCGTCAGCCACGTCCAGCCGATGAGCGACACCGCCAACTCCGTGATGCTGCTGGTCGGTATGGCCGTCGGCGTCGACTACTGCCTGTTCTACCTGCGCCGGGAGCGTGAGGAGCGGGACGCCGGCCGGGACGCGGGCGCCGCCCTGCGCATCGCCGCCGCCACCAGCGGCCGCGCGATCATCGTCTCCGGGGTCACGGTGTGCGTGGCGATGGCGGGCATGCTGTTCACCGGGCTCGCCGAGTTCGAGGCGATGGGCCTGGCCTCGCTGATGGTGGTCGCCGTCGCCATGGTCGGCTCGGTGACCGTGCTGCCCGCGCTGCTCTCCCTGCTGGGCGAGCGGGTCGAGAAGGGACGCATCCCCTTCCTGGGCCGCCGGCGCCGGCGCGGCGGCACCGGTGAGAGCCGCTTCTGGACCGCCGTGCTGCGCGGGGTGCTGGCCAAGCCGCTGGTCTCCGTGGTCGTGGCGGCCGGCGCGCTGCTCGCCGTCGCCGCGCCCGCGCTCGGCATGAAGACCCAGCAGCTCACGCTGGACCAGGAGTTCGGGAACTCGCTGCCGATCGTGCAGACCTACGACCGGCTCAACGAGGCCTTCCCGGGCGGCTCCGAGCCCGCCCAGGTGGTCGTCGGCGCCAAGGACATCAGTGCCCCGGAGGTACAGCGGGCGCTGGCCGACTTCAAGCAGCGGGCCATCTCCTCGGGCGCCTCGCGCGGCCCCGTCGACATCAAGGTGCACCGGGCGCAGAACGTCGCCCTGGTCTCCGTACCGCTGGTCGGCGGCTCCGACATGGACCGCGCGGTCAAGAGCCTCGACAAGCTGCGCGACGAGGTGCGCCCCGCCACCCTGGGCAGGGTGGCGGGCGTCGAGGCGCCGATCACCGGGCAGGTCGCGGGCAACCACGACTTCAACGACCAGCTCGTCGGCTCCGTCGTCCCGGTCTTCGTGTTCGTGGTCGTCTTCGCCTTCCTGCTGATGCTGCTGTCGTTCCGCTCGCTGACCGTCGCGATCACCTCGATCGTGCTCAACCTGCTGTCGGTGGGCGCCGCCTACGGCATCCTCGTCGCCGTCTTCCAGCACGGCTGGGGTGCTTCTCTGGTGGGCGCGGAGGGTGTCGGCGCGATCGTCACCTGGCTGCCGCTGTTCCTCTTCGTGATCCTGTTCGGCCTGTCCATGGACTACCACGTGTTCGTGGTCTCCCGGATCCGCGAGGCCCGGCTGCGCGGCCGCAGCACCAAGGACGCCATCCAGCACGGCGTCGTCACCACGGCCGGTGTCGTCACCAGCGCCGCCGTCATCATGGTCGCGGTGTTCGGGATCTTCGGCACGCTGTCCATGCAGTCCATGAAGCAGATGGGCGTGGGCCTGGCCGCCGCCGTCCTGATCGACGCGACGGTCATCCGCGGTGTGCTGCTGCCGGCCGTGATGGCACTGCTCGGTGAGCGCAACTGGTACCTGCCGAAGTGGCTGCACCGTCTGCCGGACCTCACCCACGACGAGTCGCCGGAGCCTGCCGCGCCGGCCCCGGTGCGCGACGAGGGCGAACGGCTCACCGTCTGACACCTCCCGCGGACGCGGGGGCCCGCCGGTTTTGGGGAACCGGCGGGCCCCCGTCCGTGCTCAGCGCGCGGGCAGCTCCGCCTCGATCAGGTCGGCCGCGCGCCGGGTGCCGCCCTCCTCGGCCATCTCCGCCTGGATCTCCTTCAGCCGCCGGGCGATCTCGGGGTCGCCGGTGAGGGCCAGGGCGGTCTCGCGGAGGCGGTCGGCGGTGGCCTCCTCGGTGGGCAGGTGCCTGGCCACGCCGAGGGACTGGAGCACATCGGCGTTGCCGAACTGGTCCACGGCCTGCGGTACGGCGATCATCGGCGTGGCGGTGGCCAGCCCCTCCTGGCTGCCTCCGGCGCCGGCGTGCGTGACGAACAGGTCGGCCTGCCGCAGGATCGCCAACTGCGGCACCCACCCGCGCACTTCCACGTTCGCGGGTACGTCGCCCAGCTCCTGCGGGGTCACCTGGCTGCCGATCTGCAGGACCAGGTGCCAGCCGGGCAGGTCGCCGAACGCGCGGACGCACTCGCGGTAGAACGCGGGCCGCTTGGTGAACGCCGAGCCGAGGGAGACGAGGACCACCTTCTCCGCGCCGGCGGGCCGCTGCCAGTCGCCCTGGTCGGCCCGGTCGCCCTGGCAGGCGCCGACGAAGCTGTACACCCGCTCGTCGACGCGGTCGGCGTGCGGCTGGAGCACCTTCGGGATGAGGACGAGCGAGCGGTCGGGGTGCCCCACGAACGGGTCCGGGTGCCGGGTGATCCCGTTCTCCGCGAGCCAGGCCCGGAACCGGGCGTAGTAGGCCTTGCCGCGCTCGGTCTGCCGGGGCTCCGCCCACATGGGCTCGGCCACCTCCTCCTCGTAGCCGTCCCAGGCGACGAGGTTCGGTGAGAGGGAGACCGCCGGGACGCCCCAGCGGTGGGCGAGCACGCGGGCCGGGTAGGAGGTGATGTCGTGCAGCACCAGGTCCGGTTCGTCGCCCTCGTAGGCCGCGATGAGCTGCGGGAGCGCCTGGACGGCGTCGTTCAGGAAGGGCTCCACGTTGTCCAGCAGGGTGCTCCCCCAGGCCTCGGGGTCGGCGTCGGGGCCGGGCAGCGTCGAGTCGTAGAGCACGGGCCGGGCGCCGGTCGCGGCCACCTTCTCGGCGAAGACCGGCGGAATGGCGTACGTGACCCGGTGGCCGCGGGCGACGAGTTCGCGGATCACCTCGAGGCTTGGGTTCACATGGCCGTGGAGGGCGGCGGAGAACATGGCGATGTGGGCGGGAGCGGTCATGACGACGAGGCTAAACGAGACGAGACGTCTCGTTCAAACTGATTACGGTCGCCGGCTCAGCGCTGGTAGCGGGCCAGCACCGGGTTGCCGTCCCGTTCCAGGCGTTCCCGCAGGCCGGCCAGGCCGATGGAACCGCTGTAGTACTCCTGGTAGGCGGGGGTGGCGACCTTGTCCTTCCACTCCGGGTAGCCGCGCACGGACTGGGCGGGGGCCGGGCGCAGGTGGGCCGCGAGTGCGGTGCCGGTGGCCCAGCCGTTCTCCGCGGTGTGCAGGGCGGGGTCCTTCAGGGCCTCGGTGCCGGTGGGCAGCATCCAGTCGCCGAGGGCGAGGCGGACCATGTTCCGCGGCCGCAGCAGGAAGTCGATGAACTCGGCGGCCTCCTTCTTGTGCGGGCAGTCGGCGGCGACGGACAGGGTCTGCGGACTGACGCCCTGGGTGAGCCCGCCGGTGCCGGCCGGGGCGGGCAGCACCTGCCAGTCGAAGCCCTTCGGCGCCTGCTGCGCGATCTGCTGGCGGTAGGAGAAGCCCAGCGGGACCATCGCGTACCGGCCGCCGAAGAAGCCGGGCAGGGTGTCGGAGCCGCCGCTGCCCAGCGTGGAGTACGGAGCGCTGTGGTCGACGGCGACCTGGTCGTGGACCGTGCGCGGTACGACCGCGTCACCGGCGCCGAACCGGACGGTCACCTTTCCGTCGGCGCCCCGGTGGAAGAGCCGCCCGCCCGCCGAGAGCGAGAGGTTGAGCGTGGCGGAGACGGGTTCCTTCAGCGGCCAGGCCACGCCGTACTTGCCGGCGCCGCTGAGCCGCTTGGCGACCTGCCGCAACTCGGTCCAGCTCCAGGGGTGCCCGGCGGTCGGGATACGCACCCCCGCCGAGCGCAGCCAAGCGGCGTTGGCGATCAGCACCCGGGGCTCCTGGAGGAAGGGCACTCCGTAGACGCCGTCCCCGAAGGTGGCCGCCCGCCAACTACGGCGCGGGATGTCCGACTTGAGCCTGGCCGGCAGCAGGCCGGTGAGGTCGGCGAGGTAACCGCCGTACGCGAAGTCGGCGAGGTCGTCGGAGGCGTCGTGGATGACGTCCGGGGCCTCACCGCCCTCGAAGGAGGTGAGGAGCTGGTCGTGCACACTGTCCCAACTGCCCTGTATGTACTCGACCTTGATGTCCGGATGGGCGGCGTTCCACTCCTTCACCAGCTCCTTGTTGGCGGCCACGGACTCCTGCTGCCAGGCCAGGGACTGGAAGCGCAGGGTGACCGGGCCGCCCCGCCCGTGGCCCGTCCCGGAACAGCCCGCGAGGAGGAGCAGCAGGACGAGGAGTGCTGTGGCCGTCCTTCCCCGGCCTGCTCCGCGCGGTTGCCGCATCAGTTCTTCACCGCCCCTTCGAGCAGACCGCCCGTGATCCGGCGCTGGACGAGGGCGAAGACGAGCAGGGAGGGCAGCGTGGCCAGGAACGCGGCGGCGGCCAGCGGACCGAGGTCGGCGACGCCCTCCGCGCCGATGAAGTGGGTGAGTACCACCGGGAGGGTCTGCCTGCCGGGGCTCTTCAGCAGGACCAGTGCGAAGAAGAACTCGTTCCAGGCCGTGACGAACGCGAACAGCGCCGTCGCCGCGATCCCGGGCGCCAGCAGCGGCGCGGTCACCGACACCAGCGTCCGCAGCCGCCCGGCGCCGTCGACGGCCGCCGCCTCCTCCAGCTCGGCGGGCACGGCCCGGACGTGTCCGACGAGCATCCACAGCGCGAACGGCAGCGCCCACACCACGTACACCAGGACCAGCCCCACCAGCGAGTCGATCAGCCGCAGGTGCTTCAGCAGCAGGAACAGCGGGATGATCACCAGCACGAACGGGAACGCCTGGCTGACCACCACCCATCCGGTGGCCGCCCGGGACAGCGCCGAGCGGTGCCGCGCCATGACGTACGCCATCGGGGTCGCGATCAGCACGGCGACGACGGCGGCCCCGAGCGCCACCAGCAGGGAGTTCAGCGCGGCGTGCAGCAGCGGCTGCTCGTCGAAGGCCTGACGGAAGTTGGCCAGGGTGGGGTGGCGCGGGATCCAGGTGGGATGGAGACTGCCCAGCTCGCGGGGCGGCTTGAAGGCGGTGGACAGCAGCCACAGCAGCGGGAAGGCGAGGAAGACGAGATAGGCGAGCAGGGCGGCGTACTGACCGGCGCGCGCCGCGGGACGGGTCCTCATGCGTCCTCGCCTCCCCTGAGCCTGCCCACGAGGAACACCGCGAGCAGGACGGAGACGACCGCGACCAGGACGCATCCCATCGCCGCCGCGTAGCCGAACTGGCCGTAGCGGAAGGCCTCCTCGTAGGCGAACAGCATGGGCAGCCTGGTCTTTCCGCCGGGTCCGCCGCTGGTGAGCACGTACACCAGGGCGAAGGAGTTGAGGTTCCAGATGAGGTTGAGCGCGGTGATGGCGAGGGCCACCGGTCTCAGGGCGGGCCAGGTGACCGCGCGGAACCGGCGCCAGGCGCCGGCGCCGTCCACCGCCGCGGCCTCGCGCAGTTCGCGCGGGGTGTTCTGGAGACCGGCGAGCAGGGCCACCGTGGTCTGCGGCATGCCCGCCCAGACGCCGACGACGATGACGGCGGGCAGCGCGGTGGCCAGCCCGCTCAGCCAGTCCCGGCCGCCGCCGAGGCCGAGGTCGCGCAGGGTCTCGTTGAGGACGCCGGCGTCGGGGTTGTAGACCAGCCGCCACATGATGCCGACGACGACCTCGGGCATGGCCCACGGGACGATGGCGAGCGCCCGGGCGAACCGGCGCAGCCGCAGGTCCTGATCGAGCAGCAGGGCGAGGCCGAGCGCCAGCAGGAACTGCGGCACGGTCACCCCGGCCGCCCACACCAGCCCGATCCGGAACGACTCCCAGAACAGCGTGTCGTGCAGCAGGTCCCGGAAGTTGAGGGCGCCGATCCAGGCGGTGGCCGTCGTCCGGCCGGACTGGGCGTCGGTGAACGCCAGCGCGATGCCGTAGAGCAGCGGGCCCACGCTCAGCAGGAGGATCGGGATCAGGGCGGGCAGGACCAGGAACCAGGCGCCGTGGTCGCGGGTGGCGGCACGACCGGCCGGCCGCCGCGCCTCGGCCACTGCTGTCATGCGATCAGCCCCTTTGCGCGAACTCATTGGCGTGTTCATGTTCGTAAAGGCGCCGAACCCCGTCAAGGGACCGCGCACCTGGCCCGACCTGTGCGAATGGGAGACTGGCCGCAGGCCACGACGGCCGGGACGGTACGCAGAGGGCACGGAGGCGGACGATGGACGAGGCACGGGCGCGGGACGTACTGGCCGCGGCGAAGGTACTGCCGGGCCCGGCCGGAGACGCACGGCTCATCGCCCTCGGCGAGAACGCGGTGTTGGCGGCCGGTGAGTTGGTGGTCAAGGTGGGCCGTGACGCCGAGCTGCTGGACCGGGCCCGGCGCGAGCTGGACATCGCCGGCTGGCTGGCCGGGGCGGGCGTGCCCGCGGTGCGGGCGGCCGAGCCCGAGCCGCTGCTGGTGGACGGGCACCCGGTGACCGTGTGGCACCGGCTGCCGGATGCCGTGCGGCCGGCCGAGCCCCGTGATCTGGCCGGGCTGCTGCGCACCGTGCACGCGCTGCCCGCGCCGCCCTTCGCGCTGCCGCCCCGGGAACTGCTGGGCGGTGTGGAGCGCTGGCTGCGGCTCGCGGGCGAGGCGATCGACCCGGAGGACGCGGCCTATCTGCGCGAGCGCAGGGACGGGTTCGCGGCCGCGGCGGCGGCGTTGACGCCCCGTCTGACTCCGGGGCCGATCCACGGGGACGCGCTGACCCGCAATGTGCACGTGGGGCCCGACGGGCCGGTGCTGGTCGACCTGGAGACCTTCTCCGCGGATCTGCGTGAGCACGATCTGGTGGTGATGGCCCTGTCCCGGGACCGTTACGGGCTGCCCGCGCAGGCGTACGACTCCTTCGTCTCGGCGTACGGCTGGGATGTGTGCGAGTGGGAGGGTTGCTCGGTGCTGCGGGGCGCCCGGGAGACGGCGAGCTGCGCGTGGGTGGCCCAGCACGCGGCCGGCAACCCGAAGGCGCTGGCGGAGTTCCGGCGCCGGGTGGGGTCGTTGCGCGACGGGAACGAGGCTGTGCGGTGGTATCCGTTCTGAGGGGGCGTGTGTTTTTTCGGCGCCCTGCGTTGGAGCCCAGGTCACGGAGTCGCGGTGGCCCGGCGCTGGTCGGTGCCCGGTACTGGTGCCTGAGGTCACGGTGTCGCGCAGGCCCGGCGCTTACGGGGTGCCGCTGCGCCCACCCGTGCCGCCCTTGGCGGCACGCATGCCCGCAGCTGGGCGGGCCCAGTACCCACGGTTGCGCGAGCCCGGCCGTCCGCGGCTGGGCGAGCCCGTGCCCACAGTTGCGCGAACCCGGCCGTCCGCGGCTGGGCGAGCCCGTGCCCACAGTTGCGCGAACCCGGCCGTCCGCGGCTGGGCGGGCCCGCCGTCCGCGGCTGGGCGACATGGCTGCCCGCGGCTACGCCGGCAGGTTGTCCGGGAGGTGGCGGATCGGCCAGGTGCCGTCGATCACCGCTGTCTCGTCGCCCTTGCGGCGCAGGAAGGACTGGAAGTCGGCTGCCCATGCGGCGTACCAGTCGATCTGGCGGGTGTGGAGTTCCGCCGGGGCGAGGGCTGCGATCTTGGCATGGCGGGTGGCTATCGCGGAGGCGAGGCGGGCCGCGGCCAGGGCGTCGGCGCAGGCGTTGTGGGCCGCGTCGAGGACTATGCCGTACTCCGCGCAGACCGCCTCCAGGTTCCGTTTGCCACGGCGGTACCGGTCGACCCAGCGGTCGATGGTGTAGGGGTCGATCACCGGGGCGGGGAACGCGCCGCCCAGGCGGTCGGAGAGGGACGGCAGGCCGTGGCGGCGCAGTTCGGCGGAGAGCAGGGTGAGGTCGAAGGCCGCGTTGTAGGCGACCACCGGAACACCCGTCTGCCAGTACGACACCAGCACGTCCGCGATGGCGTCGGTCACCTGGTCGGCCGGACGGCCCTCGGCCGTCGCCCGTTCGTTGCTGATCCCGTGCACCGCGACCGCGTCGGCCGGGATCTCCACGCCCGGATCCGCCAGCCATTCCCGGCGCCCCAGGGGCTCACCGGCCCTGACCTCTATGACCGCGCCGGTGACGATGCGCGCCTCGTGCGGGTCCGTGCCCGTGGTTTCCAGGTCGAAGCCGATCAGCAGCTCCCGGTGCCAGCCCATGGGCGGCCCCCCTTCTTGTGGTGCTTTCCCCCAGTGGCTCCCACCATCGCACGCGGCACTGACAATCCGAGGGCCGCGTTCCGCTTGCCCGCACGGACAGTTCAGGACACGGGGCGCGAATCGGCCCAGGACAGCTCGAATTCCTCACGATACGTGGGGAAGATGCCGGCATCGCCCATGTCGTCCGACTTGAGCACCTTGCCACCGCCTCGCAGCACCAGCACCGGCGACTCCATCCCGCGGGCCCCGCGCAGATAGGACTGCACCACGGCGATGCCGTCCGCGCCGTCGCCGTCCACGAGGTAGGCGGTGAAGCGGGGCGTCTCGTCGTAGACCTGGATCTCGAAGGCCCCGGGGTCGCGCAGCCGGGACCGCACCCGGCGCATGTGCAGGATGTTCATCTCGACGGACCGGCTCAGTTCGCCCCGTTTCATCCCCAGTTCGCGCTCCCGGCGCTTGACCGCGCTGGAGGCCGGGTTGAGGAAGAGCAGCCGTACCCGGCAGCCGGACTCGGCGAGCCGGACCAGCCGCCGGCCGGAGAAGTTCTGCACCAGCAGGTTGAGCCCTATGCCGATGGCGTCGAGCCGGCGGGCGCCCCCGAACAGGTCCTCGGCCGGGAACTGGCGCATGAGCCGCACCCGGTCGGGGTGGACGGCGACGACGTCCGCGTACCGGTCGCCGACCAGGTCCTCCACCGCGTCGACCGGCAGCCGGCGCGCGGAGGGCACGTCACCGCCCGTGCCGAGCATCTCCAGCAGCCGGGCCGAGGCCCGCTCGGCCTGGTTCAGCACCGCCTCGGACAGGGCCCGGTTGCGGGAGACGACGTTGCGGGTCACCTCCAGCTCGTCCAGGGCGAGTTCGACGTCCCGGCGCTCGTCGAAGTAGGGCGCGAAGCACGGCCAGTGCTGCACCATCAGCTCCCGCAGCTGCGGCAGCGTGAGGAAGCTGAGCACGTTGTCGTCGGCCGGGTCGAGCAGGTAGCCCTTGCGGCGGCTGACCTCGCGGACGGCGGCCGCCCGCTGCACCCACTCCTGCCCGGCGGGACCGGCCGCGGCCACCACCCAGTCGTCGCCGTGGACGGGTTCGTAGATGGGCCGCAGCACGGCGGCCACGACCGCGCGCAGCCGCTGCTCGACCAGGTTCAGCCAGATGTAGGCCCGGCCCGCCCGCTGGGCACGGACGCGCACCTCGAGCCAGGCGTCGGTGTCCCAGTCCAGCTCCGGCCCGATGGACCCCGTGGCGTCCATCGGGCGGGCCAGGGACACCGCGCCGGGCGGGACGTCTGTGGAGTTCCCCTCGTGACCCTCGTCACCAGGGGGCAGCTCCAGCCCTCCCGAGCCCACCCGCGCACCGCCTTCCGCCACCCCGGGCCTTCCCCACGTCAACGATCAAGGAAGGGTACTCCGGGAGCGGTCGGCGATGCAGCCGGATGGACAGGTCGGTTTCTCAACTACGCGGGCGCCAGTGGCCGTTCTGCCATGAGAGCTCGTCCGGAGTGAGCGGATTCATAGCCGTGACGTCACGTGGTGCGATGGCGAAGCCCTGCCAGTGGATCGGCATGGGCTGCTGGTCCTCGTCCCGGGCTATGTGGTGGAAGCCCACGTTCATCCAGACGACCGGGTGAGTGAGCGTCTGGCCGTTGACCCACTTGTCCACGGACTTCGGGTAACCACGGGCGCAGTTCGGATTGTTACTCGCGAACTGCTCGCACTTGTTGTACTCGGTGAAGTACACGTCGTGCTTGGTGAAGCTGCGGCCCGGGTACCTCGTGGTCGGGCCGGGGACGATCTCGTACGAACGCGCGTGCCCGTCCTTGTTCTTGCCGGTCGCGCTGACCACCCGCCACCAGCGGTAGGTCTTGGAGTCGCCCGCGAGTTCCTTGGTGACCTTGGTGCGGGTGGTCTTGGCGGTGGGCGCCTGCCGGCCGGGGGCGGGCGCGGTGACGGCCGAGTCGTACTGCTCGACCTTGGTCTTCGAGGAGCCGTCGAGGCCGAAGTCCAGCCGCCAGAAGACGTTGTGGCTGTGACTGGTGGCGTAGGCCTTGGCTCCCTTGCCGATGGGCCAGCCACGGCCGTCGCCGGCGTCGTAGTCCTCGTAGGAGAGGCTGCCGGTGGCACCGACGTTCATGTTGACGGTGCCGTCGTCCTGGAAGCGCCACTCGGTCATGTACTCGTACCAGCCGACCTGGTTGACCGTGTAGACGAGCAGGTCCTTGCCCTGTGCCTGGAAGACCTTGTTGGCCGTGTCGCCCTGCATGCGGTAGGCGTGGCCGCGCGAACGCGTGGTGGTGCACAGGCCCTTGACATCCGGGTGGTCCGGGTCCCAGGAGTCGGGGACGCGGACGGTCCTGATGGTGCCGCCGGGGCACTCGCCGGGCGCCAGGTTCACCAGGCCCTGGGCGAAGCCGAAGCCGGTCAGGTCGTCATACTCGACGCTGCCGTCGTCGTAGGGGACGTCGATCTGGGCGAGGCGGGCGCTGTTGAGGACCTTGATCGGCTTGGGCTCGCCCTTGGGCTGGTAGGAGACGTTCTCCAGGACCAGGCCGGCCTTGCTGTCGTAGCGCCAGCACATCCGCCAGGTGGTGCCGCTGGAGAGCTTCTGCTCGATCTTGTAGGCGGCGCTGCAGTCCGCGGCGGCGGCCGGGGCGGCCTGCGGCCGGGCGGCCGCCGGTCCGGCACCGGCCGTCACGCCGGCGGCCAGGGCGGCCACGGTGAGGCCGACGGCCGCGCGCGTGCGGGCATGACTGATTCTGTTCTCACGCATGAAGAAGTGGCTCCCTTGCAGGAGATGCGAGTCGGAGAGGTGGACGGGCTGCCGGGCTCAGTGGCGTGCGAGCCGGCCGACCTTGCGGGCGCTGAGGTCGACGACCAGCCACCTGGCGTCGATCCAGGGGCCGTTCTTGACCTTCGGGAACAGCCGCACGCAGCGGTGCTCGCCGCACTTGTCGAGCACGGCCGGCTGCCCGCCCGGGGTGGCGCGGTAGACGGCGCCGTTGAGCCGGAGCTGGTCCGGGGAGGTCAGCTCGTGGCCGGTGGCGTCCCGGTAGTCCGCCCTGAGGCCCGCGCCGAGCGGGTCGGCGATCAGCAGCCTGGCCGCCTCGGCGTTCTCGTCCCGGCTCAGCGGCGGCTGGACGCCCTGGCTGGTGACACTGCTGACGACCTTGCCGGTCCCCAGGTCCACCGTCCTGGTGATGAGCGCGTCGCTCTTGTAGTCGTAGAAGCTCACGTCGGCCCGGCGCGGCGCTCCCGGGTCGTCGAGTTCGTCCGCCTCCGGGTCGGCCAGGTCGACGCTCAGGCGCTGCGGGCCCCGGTGCCCGTCGACGTTCTCACCGGCGCTGAGCATCCGCCCGCTCACGGCGATGCTCTCGACCCGCCGGATCTCGTCGTCGGTCAGCGGGTCGCGGCCCGTGCCCTTCTTCCCCTCGGCCGGCGCCTGCTTCACGACGCCCGGCGGGACCTCGCCCGGCCCCTGCCCCGCCTGCTGGGCGGCCGGTGTGCCGCCGCCGCCCTTGTTCCCTCCCGTTTCGTCGGCCCCCGCCGTGCCGGGCAGGGTGACCGCCACCATCACAGCGGTCCCGGCCACCGCCAGGGCCGCGCCGGCCACCACCTTGCCGAGATGTCGGTGCACTGTCTCGCGCACATCTGCCCCCTACTCCCCCAAGATCCCCGGGAGTACGTGTATCCCCACTGATTCGGCACACGGCGGGTACACGAGTCGCCGTATGCACTGGTCGGCCCGTAAGAGGGCAGTAAGTCTCGGGAGGTTCCCTCACTTTCGGGGAGACTCGCAGCCAACGCGCCCCCAGCGGGGCCGCACACCTGGAAGAGTCGTGGTCATGCAGGTCTGGCCTGGAGAGGCGTATCCGCTCGGCGCCACATACGACGGCGCCGGAACCAACTTCGCGGTCTTCACGGAGGCCGCGCACCGAGTAGAGCTGTGTCTGCTGCACGACGACGGCTCGGAGACGGCGGTGGAACTGCGCGAGAGCGACGCGTTCGTGCGGCACGCGTACCTGCCGGGGGTGATGCCGGGACAGCGGTACGGGTTCCGGATGCACGGCCCGTACGACCCCGCGCGCGGGCTGCGCTGCAACTCGGCGAAGCTGCTGCTCGACCCGTACGCGAAGGCGGTCAGTGGGGCCGTGTCGTGGGGCGAGGAGGTGTACGGCTACCACTTCGGGGCCACGGAGAGGCGCAACGACCTGGACTCGGCGCCGCACACCATGACCTCGGTGGTGATCAACCCGTACTTCGACTGGGGCGACGACCGTCCGCCGCGCACCGACTACCACCACACGGTGATCTACGAGGCCCATGTGAAGGGCCTGACGATGACCCATCCCGGGCTGCCGGAGGAGCTGCGCGGCACGTACGCGGCGCTCGCCCATCCGGCGATCATCGAACACCTGACCAAGCTCGGGGTGACGGCGCTCGAGCTGATGCCCGTGCACCAGTTCGTGAACGACCACCGGCTGGTCGACATGGGCCTGAACAACTACTGGGGCTACAACACCATCGGCTTCTTCGCCCCGCACAACGCCTACGCGTCCTGGGGCGACCGCGGCCAGCAGGTGCTGGAGTTCAAGTCGGCGGTGCGGGCGCTGCACGAGGCCGGGATCGAGGTGATCCTGGACGTCGTCTACAACCACACGGCCGAGGGCAACCACCTGGGCCCGACGCTGTCCTTCAAGGGCATCGACAACCCGTCGTACTACCGCCTCACGGACGATCCGCGGTACTACATGGACACCACGGGCACCGGAAACTCGCTGCTGATGCGGTCCCCGCACGTGCTCCAGCTCATCATGGACTCGCTGCGGTACTGGGTCACCGAGATGCACGTGGACGGCTTCCGCTTCGACCTGGCCGCCACCCTGGCGCGGCAGTTCCACGAGGTGGACCGGCTGTCGTCGTTCTTCGACCTGGTGCAGCAGGACCCCGTCGTCTCCCAGGTGAAGCTGATCGCCGAGCCGTGGGACGTGGGCGAGGGCGGCTACCAGGTGGGCAACTTCCCGCCGCTGTGGACCGAGTGGAACGGCAAGTACCGCGACACGGTCCGGGACCTGTGGCGGGGTGAGCCGCGGGCGCTCGCGGAGTTCGCCTCCCGGCTGACCGGCTCCTCCGACCTCTACCAGGACGACGGCCGCCGCCCGCTCGCCTCGATCAACTTCGTGACCTGCCACGACGGGTTCACCCTGCACGACCTCGTCGCCTACAACGACAAGCACAACGAGGCCAACGGGGAGGAGAACCGGGACGGCGAGAGCCACAACCGGTCCTGGAACTGCGGGGCGGAGGGCGAGACCGAGGACCCGGGGGTGCTGGGGCTGCGCGCCCGCCAGATGCGCAACTTCTTCGCCACGCTGATGCTGTCCCAGGGCGTGCCGATGATCAGCCACGGGGACGAGTTCGCCCGCACCCAGCGCGGCAACAACAACGCCTACTGCCAGGACAACGAGGTGTCCTGGCTCCAGTGGCCGGAGCCCTCGGAGAAGGCGCCCGCGCAGGACGCGTCCGCCGAGGAGGACCTGCTGGAGTTCGTCCGCGCGATGGTGTGGCTGCGCCGGGACCACCCGGTGTTCCGGCGGCGCCGCTTCTTCCACGGGCGGCCGGTGGAGGGCACCCGCGACGAGCTGTCCGACGTGGCCTGGTTCACTCCCGAGGGCAGCGAGATGACCCAGCGGGACTGGGACTCGGCGCCCGCGTCCGCGCTGACGGTGTTCCTGAACGGCAACGCCATCTCCGAGCCCGGTCCGCGTGGGGAGCGGATCACCGACGACTCCTTCCTGCTGATGTTCAACGCCTCCCCCGGGGCGCTGGAGTTCCAGGTGCCGGTCGACCACGGCCGGCAGTGGCAGGTGGTCGTCGACACGGCCCGCCCGGACGGCGTGCCGCCGGGCACGGGCCCGAAGGTGGCCGCCGGCGACCGCGTCACCCTGCCGGACCGCAGCCTGACCGTGCTGCAGCGGCCCGCCTAGACCGTGCCCGTGGGGGGCGTGCGCACTCCGGCGTGCGCCCCCCACGTGCGGAGGTGATGACACGAAATCCGGCGCGCTGGGTACGTAGGGTTCCATGACTGCTGCGCGACCCGGACCCGAGGTACCCACCGCCACCTACCGGCTGCAACTGCAACCCTCGTTCCCGTTCGCCGCCGCCGCGGCGGCGGTCCCGTACCTGGCGTCGCTGGGCGTCTCGCACCTGCATCTGTCCCCCGTCCTGGAGTCGGTCCCGGGGTCCACGCACGGATACGACGTCGTGGACCACACGCGCGTGCGCGGGGAACTGGGCGGCGAGGACGGGCTGCGCGCGCTCTCGCGGACCGCGCGCGAGCACGGCCTGGGCCTGGTGGTGGACATCGTGCCGAACCACATGGCCATGGCGCCCCGGCACAACCGGGCCCTGTGGGAGGTGCTGCGCGAGGGGCCCGAGTCGCCGTACGCGCGCTGGTTCGACATCGACTGGGCGGCGCAGGGCGGCCGGGTCCTGCTGCCGGTGCTCGGCGGGCCTGCCGGCTCCGAGCTGGACGGGCTGGTGGTCGACGGGGACGTGCTGCGCTACCACGACCACGCCTTCCCGCTCCGCGAAGGAACCGCGGACCTCCCGCTGCCCCGGCTGCTGGACGCGCAGTGGTACCGCCCGGTGTGGTGGCGGCTGGCGCGCACCGAGCTGAACTACCGGCGCTTCTTCAGCATCTCCGAGCTGATCGGGGTGCGCGTGGAGGACCCGGAGGTGTTCGACGCCACCCACGCCAAGATCCTCCAGCTCCTCCACGAGGGCGTGGTCGACGGGCTGCGCATCGACCACCCCGACGGACTCGCGGACCCCGACGCCTATCTGCGGCGGCTGCACGAGGCCACCGCCGGGCGCTGGACCGTGGTGGAGAAGATCCTCGCCGACGGCGAGCACCTGCCCGCCTCCTGGCCGGTGGCGGGCACCACGGGCTACGACGCCCTGCGCCACGTCGACGGCCTGTTCACGGACCGTACCGGGGCCTACGAGCTGCTCGGCCGCTACCGGGCGTTCGCGGCTCCGCAGACGGACCGGGGCGGCAACTGGGACGCCACCGTCCGGCGGGCCGCCTACAAGGTGCTCACGCACGAACTGGCCACCGAGACCGACCGGCTCACCCGGGTGGCCGCCCGGCTGTGCGCCGCCTCGCCGGACCTGTCGCTGCGCGACCGGGCGCCATGGGCGCTGCGCACGGCCGTGGAGGAGCTGCTGGTGCGGATGCGGGTCTACCGGCCCTACGCCTCCCAGGACGCCTCCGCCGTCATCACCGAGCAGGCCGCCGAGGAGGCCCGGCTGGCCTTCGTGGTGCCCGAGGAGGCGGACGCGGTCGGCATCGTGCGGCGGCTGCTCGTCGGGGACCCGGGCGACGCCTCGGCCCCGGACCACGCCGACCGGGTGGAGTTCCGCACCCGGTTCGCGCAGACCGCGTCGGCACTGCGCGCCAAGGCCGTGGAGGACACCGCGTTCTACCGTTACGTGCCCCTGCTGTCGGCGGCCGAGGTGGGCGGCGATCCGGGCTCGCCCGGGGTCCCCCCGGAGGACTTCCACGCGTACTGCGCGCGCGTGCAGCGCGACTGGCCCGCCACCGGCACGGTCGTCACCACCCATGACACCAAGCGCAGCGCGGACGTGCGCGCCGCGCTGGCCGTGCTCACCGAGTGCCCGGGCAGCTGGGCGAAGGTGCTCGCCGAGGTGTCCCGGGCCGGGGAGGGCGCCCCCGACGGGCAGCTCGCCTGGGCGGCCTGGCAGACGGTGTTCGGGCTCGGCCCGGCGGAGGAGGAGCGGGTCCGGGAGGCGCTGCTGAAGCACGTCCGCGAGGCCGGGATGTACACGAGCTGGACCGAGCAGGAGCCGCCGTACGAGGAGGCGGTGGCCGCCTTCCTCACGGCGGGGCCGTGCGGGCCGCCCGGCGAGCGGGTGGCCGCCCTGCGCAAGGCGCTGGAGCCGCACATCCGGGCGAACGTCCTGGGCACCGCTCTGGTCCAGCTCACGATGCCGGGGGTGCCGGACCTGTACCAGGGAACGGAGAGCGAGTACCGGGCGCTGGTCGACCCGGACAACCGGCGGCCGGTGCCGTTCCCGCCTCCGGTGCCCGGCGAGAAGGACGCGCTGACGGCGGCGGCGCTGCGGCTGCGCGCCCGCCGGCCCGGCGCGTTCGGCACGGCGGCGACGTACACCCCGCTGGCGGCGGACGGGCCGGCCGCGGAGCACTGCCTGGCGTTCACTCGTTCGGGTGAGGTGGTCACGGCGGTGACCCGGCTGTCGCTGCGGCTGGCGGAGTCGGGCGGCTGGCGGGAGACGCGGCTGGAGCTGCCGCCGGGGCGGTGGGCGGACGCGCTCGGCCCGGGACGTGAGTTCACCGGGCAGGTGCGGGTGGCGGACCTTCTCGGCCCGTTCCCGGTGGCCCTGCTGGAGCGGACCGGCGAGGACTGAGGCGCGGCGGGGAACGCGTCCGGGCGCCCCCGGGAGGCTCCCGGCGCCGTTCTTGACAGTTCACCCACGCCGTGCGGCACTGGGAGGGCGAAGCCGGTTGGACAAGTCGGGGGTGAGTCTCCTGCCGGAGCTGCGCTATCCCAGCGTTCCCCAATTGGTCGCCTCCGCCCGGGCGCTGGCCGCCACGGAGCCCCGGCTGTGTGCGCTCAGGCAGGTGGGCGCCTCGCGGGCCGGCCGGCCCCTGCACCTGCTGTCGGTGGGGCACGCCGGCCGGGCGGTGCTGGTGGTGGCGGGCGCCCACGCCAACGAACCGACGGGCGGCTGCACCCTGCGGACGCTGGCCGAACGGGTGCTGGGCGCACCGGAGTTGCGGGCGGGCACCTCCTGGCACTTCCTGCTGTGCGCTGACCCGGACGGCGCGAGCCTGCATGTGACCCCGGCCCCGCGCAGCCTGCTCGACTACCACCGGGGGTTCTACCGGCCCACGGGCGCGGAGCAGCCCGAGTGGTCGCCCGCGGTGCTGCCGCCGGACCGGCTGCCGCCCGAGACACGGGCCCTGACCGGGGTGATCGACGAGGTGCGCCCGTACCTCCAGGTGACGCTGCACGGCACCGATCTCGGCGGTAGCTGGGTGCAGTTGACGAAGGACGTGCCGGGACTCGCCGAACCGTTCGCCAAGTCGGCGGCCGAGCTGCACATACCGGTGGAGACGGGCGCCTCGGACGCGGCGGGCTGGCCCGCCTCGGGGCCCGGGGTGCACGTGATGCCCGGCCCCGACAGCGGCGTCGCCTACCCGAGCCTGCCGGACGACGCCCGGCACAGCACCTGGTACCACGCCCACCGCTACGGCGGCCTGACGGCGGTGGTGGAGGTCCCGATGTGGGCCAGCGACCTGGTGGGCGACCCCGCTCCGCACCCGGCACCGGCGGCGGCGATACGGCGGCTGGCGGCGCGGCTGCTGCGGGACGCGCTGGAGGTCGAGCGGGTGTTCGACGACGCGCTGCCCCGGCTGAGGGACACGGGCGGGCCGCTGCTGCGGGCCGCGCGCTGGGTGCTCGACCTGATACCGGGCCTGGCCCGGGACTGGGTCCAGACCCCGCCGGCCGCCACGACGATGGCCTACGTCGGCAGTGTGGACGCCTTCGGGCGGCGGCTGCCGCTGCGGGCGGCGGCGATGCTGCTGCGGGTGCTGCGGGAGACGGACGACCGGGCGGTCCCCGCTCTGGAGCGGCTCGTCGCCTTCTGGTGCGAGGCCTACGCGGCGCGTTTCAAGGCCCGCTGGGTGCCGTTGGAGGACCAGGTGGAGCACCAGTCCCGGACCGTGCTGGTGGCGGCTCAGCAGGCCCGGGAGCGGGCGGAGTGAGGCTTCGCCGGGGCGCGGGACGGCGTATGGCGTACGGCGTCCCTGCCACCCCGCGCCCGGGCGGTCCGCGGGGCGGGTCGCGTCCGCCCGGGTCGGTCCGCCCTGTTCGCCGTACCGCCCGGTCGGCCGTCCCGCCCGGGTCAGTCGTCCAGGGCGAAGACGGAACCCGTGTGCGCGTTCATGACGCACCTGCTGGCGTACGTCTCCTGGAACTGGACCGGCCGCCCCTTCCACTCCCCGTGCGCGCGGGCGGTCACGGGGGCGTAGATCATCGGGCAGAACACGTCCTTCCGCGGGATGCGCGCGATGTCCCCGCCGGCGGCGGCGAGCCCGGCGCAGGCGGCGGCCGCGTGCGGGTGCCCCTGGGGCGGGCCGCACCGCAGCAGGGTGCCGTGGGAATCGGTGGACGGACTCTCGCCGCGGCTGACGGTGAGGTAGAGCCAGTCGCCGGACGGGGTGGCGCGGGAGGCGGCCTGGGCCGGTCCCGCGCCGAGGAGGCCGGCGGCGGCCAGCACGGCGCCGGCGGCCGCGGTCGCTCGGGTGATGTACGTCATGCCCGGTGCATCGGCACGGCGGCCCGTGTTCCCCACCCCCACTCACCCGAACGGAACCGCGCGGGCGGACGGCCGTGAGCGGGCCCGGTCAGGTGTCCCGGTGCGCCGCCAGCCGGAAGACGGTCCGGCCGAAGGCGACCTGGTCGCCCTCGCGGACCACGACGGCGCCGGTCACCCGGCGGCCGTTGACGGTGGTGCCGTTGGTGGAGCCGAGGTCCCTGAGGATCCACATGCCGCCCTCGCGGCGCAGTTCGGCGTGCACCCGGGAGACGGTGTCGTGGTTCAGGCGCAGCCCGTTGGCGGGATCACGGCCGATGCGCAGCGGGTGGCCGCCCGCCGGGTGCGGCAGCAGCAGCTTGGGCAGCCGCTCGGCCTGCCAGGCCCGGCGCAGCCGTACGGAGAAGCCGGAGACGGCCTCGACGGTGCCGAACAGCGCGCGCGAGAAGCGGTTCTCGCGGGGCAGGTCGGCGGTGAGGGCCGCGAGTTCGTCCGCGCCGTGGGCGGCGAGGGCCAGTTCCATGCGGTGCACGAAGGTGTCGTGCGACAGCCGTCCCATGGCGGCGCCTTCCCGCAGCACCCGCAGCGCCTTGTCGCGCTCCGCGTCGGACAGCCGCGCGGGTCGCAGGGGGAACTCGAAGGACGACGTCACGCTGGTGATTGTCAGGGGTGTGAACCCCCGGTGTCCAGAATCGGGGAAAACGGTGCCGACGTACCCGTACCCGCGCGACACCCGCCGGGAAAGCCCGGATTCGAAAGCGGATTGATCGCTTTCGCGGCACGATGGAGTCGCTACATCACGGTGAGCAGACGAAGGGGAACCGTCCGTGCAGTTCGAGGTGTGGGCACCGCAGGCAGACCGTGTGACGCTCCATTGCGACGGCGCGACAGGCGCGTTGGAGCGCGATCCGCAACGAGCCGGCTGGTGGCGGGGGGAGGCCGGGGCGCGGGACGGCTCGCGGTACGGGTTCGCGCTGGACGACGGTCCGGTGCTGCCCGACCCGCGCTCGCGCCGGCAACCGGACGGCCCGGACGGCCTGAGCGCGGTCGTCGACCACGGGCGGTACGCGTGGCGGGCCGCGTGGACGGGGCGCGGGCTGCCGGGGGCGGTGCTCTACGAGCTGCACGTGGGCACGTTCACCCGCGAGGGCACCCTGGACGCGGCCGCGGCCCGGCTGGAACACCTGGTGGAACTGGGCGTCACGCATGTGGAGTTGATGCCGCTGTGCCCGTTCCCCGGGCGACACGGCTGGGGGTACGAGGGGGTGTCGCTGTGGGCGGTGCACGAGCCGTACGGTGGCCCCGGGGCACTGAAGCGGTTCGTGGACCGGGCGCACGAACTCGGTCTGGCCGTGGTCCTGGACGTCGTCCACAACCACCTGGGCCCTTCGGGTAACTATCTGCCCCTGTTCGGGCCGTACTTCACCGACGCGCACCACACGCCGTGGGGCTCGGCGGTGAACCTGGACGCGCCCGGCTCGGACGAGGTGCGCGCGTTCCTGGTGGGCAGTGCGCTGGCCTGGCTGCGGGACTACCGGCTCGACGGGCTGCGGCTGGACGCCGTGCACGCGCTGTACGACACGCGCGCGTGCCACTTCCTGGAGGAGCTGTCCGCGGCCGTCGACGGCCTCGCGAGCGAACTGGGCCGCCCCCTGTCGCTGATCGCCGAGTCGGACCTGAACAACCCGCGGTTCATCACCCCGCGCGCGGAGAACGGCCTCGGACTGCACGCCCAATGGAACGACGACTTCCACCACGCCGTGCACACCGCGCTGACCGGCGAGTCCCAGGCGTACTACGCCGACTTCGCGCGGGACCCCTTCGACGCGCTCGCCAAGACGCTCACCGGGGGCTACTTCCACGACGGGACGTACTCGAGCTTCCGCGGGCGCGTCCACGGCCGGCCGCTGGACCGGGCCCGGGTGGCCGGGCACCGGCTGCTGGGCTACAGCCAGACCCATGACCAGATCGGCAACCGGGCGCAGGGGGACCGGCTCTCCGCGCTCCTCTCCCCCGGTCTGCTGGCCTGCGCGGCCGCCCTCACGCTGACCGCGCCGTTCACGCCGATGCTTTTCATGGGTGAGGAGTGGGCGGCGGGCACTCCTTGGCAGTTCTTCACCGACCACACGGACCCGGAGCTGGCCGAGGCCGTACGGCGGGGCAGACGCCGGGAGTTCGCGCAGCACGGCTGGGCCGAGGAGGACGTACCGGACCCGCAGGACCCGGCGACCCGGGACCGGTCCTGCCTCGACTGGTCGGAGCCGGAACGCGAGCAGCACGCGCGCGTGCTGGCCTGGTACCGGCGGCTGATCGCGCTGCGCCGGGAGCAGCCGGACCTGACCGATCCCGACCTCGCCGACACGAAGGTGGCCCACGACGCCGAGGCACGCTGGCTGGCGTTCCGGCGCGGGGACGTCCGGGTGGCGGTGAACCTGGGCAAGGAGGAGGCCGCGATCCCGCTGGGCACCGGCCGGGTGGAGGTTCTCGCCGCGTGGGACCCGGTGCGGGCGCCGGGCCCGGACGGACTGCTGCAGGTGCCCGGGGAGTCGTGCGTGGTGCTGATCCAGCCCTAGCCGCTACCGCGGGGGTTCGTCGTCGTCGTCCTTGAACTCGGTCACCCGCTCCAGCAGGATCGGCTCCCAGGCGCGCCGCAGCCGGCTGCGCAGCAGCGGCAGGGAGCCGGGGGCGCGGCCCTCCAGGTCGCCGGCGAGCCGCAGCACGGTGTCGCAGCGGGCGAGCCACAGGCCGCGCAGACAGGGGCGGGGGCCGTACCCGGCGAGGGTGGCGGCGCGCACGGCGGCCGGGGAGCCGACGGCCACGGCGAGCCCCGCGATGTCCTCGGCGGGGTCGCCTAGAGCCGCCTCGGTCCAGTCCAGGACGCCGCGCACCCGGCCGTCGGCGCTGACCACCACGTGCTCACCGGTGAGGCCGTGATGGGTCAGGACGGCGGTGCCGTGCTGCGCGGCGAGCTGGGCGGCGCCGGGCGGGGTGAGGTGCAGCCGGGTGGCGTCGAACTCGTCGGCGGCGGCGAGCCGTTCGGCCGCCTGTACGGCCATGCGGCGCAGCGCGTCCAGGGAGCGCGGGGCGGTGCGCGGCACCCCGAGCGCCTCGGCCTGCCGTACCGGCACCGCGCGCAGCCCGCCGAGGAGCCCGGCGAGGTCGGCCTCGCCGACGGCGGAGACGTCGTGCTCGTCGGCGGTGCCGCCGGGCACCACCGTGTCGAGGGTGTAGGCGAGTCCGGGCGCCCAGTCGCCGTGGGCGACGCTGACCGGGACGGTGACGGGCACGTGCGGGCGGACCAGGTCGCGCAGGCGCAGTTCCCGGCGGCGCCGCGCCGAGGCGTCCCGGTCGGGGGCGAGGCGCAGCACCTGCTGGGTGCCGACCCACCAGGTGTGCTCGTGACCCTCGCCCACGGGGTGGACGTCCGGTCCCCCGTCCTCGCCGGTGTTCCGGCCGGTGCTCTCCTTGAGCAGCGAACGGACCAGTCTGCGGACGGTGTCCGCGGTGGGTGTCGGTGCCTGGGTCATGGGTCGCGCGCAGCCGTTCCGATCCGTCGTCGAGGATGTGTCTCCCGGTCCCCTCAGTCCACTATGACCATCTCACGGGTGGTGTTGTTGAGGCGGCGGCCGCCGTCCCCGGTCACCGTGACGATGTCCTCGATGCGCACGCCGAAGCGGCCGGGCAGATAGATGCCCGGCTCCACCGAGAAGCACATGCCGGGCACCAGGGGCTGTTCCTCGCCCTCGATCATGTACGGCGGCTCGTGCGTGGTGACGCCGATGCCGTGCCCGGTGCGGTGGATGAAGTACTCGCCGTATCCGGCGTCGGTGATGACCGCGCGGGCGGCGCGGTCGACCTCCTGGCAGGCGACGCCCGGCCGCACGGCCCGGAATCCGGCCTCCTGCGCGGCGCGGACGATGTCGTGGACCCGGCGCTCCTCCTCGGTCGGCTCGCCGACGTGCACGGTGCGCGTGGTGTCCGAGCCGTAGCCGTCCTTGAGTCCGCCGAAGTCGAGGACGACCATGTCGCCGGGCTGGATGACGCGGTCGCCGACCTCGTGGTGCGGGTTGGCGCCGTTGGGGCCCGAGCCGACGATGGTGAAGTCGACCTGGGAGTGCCCGAAGCGGCGCAGCAGGTCGGCGAGGTCGTGGCCGACGTCGGACTCGCGGCGGCCGGCGAAGGGCACCTTGCGGATCTCCTCGAACGCCTGGTCGGCGGCGGCTCCGGCGGCCGCCAGCAGGTCCAGTTCGGCAGCGTCCTTGACTCCGCGCAGCATGGGCAGGGCGTCGGTGAGGGCGGCGTAGGAGGTGCCGGGCAGGGTGCGCTGGAGCCCCAGCAGATGCATCGCCCAGGTGTTGTCGCTGATGCCGAGGCGTCCGTCCGCCGCGAGGAGGGCGGCCGTGACGGCGTAGGGGTCCTTGGCGTCGGTCCAGTCACGCAGGGTGAGCACGGACGCGGCGGGCGACCGCTCGGCGTCCGGGGCCTCCAGGGTGGGCACGACGAGCACGGGGTCGCGTCCCGGGGTCAGCACCAGCACGGTGAGCCGCTCGGTGACCGCGGTGGGCGTGTAGCCGGTCAGCCAGACCATGTCCGGTCCCGGTGCCACGAGCAGTCCCGCGAGGCCGACGTCGGCGGCGGAGCGCGCGGCGCGCTCCATGCGGGCCCTGTAGTCGTCGGCGGTGAAGGGCGCGGGCGTACTGCCGGTCATCCGGGGCCTCCGAGCGCGGTCGAGTGACGGGGCGAAGCGGTTCCGGGCAGCATCCTGCCCGGCCGGGCCGGGCGGCGCGAGCCGATGACGAAGTCCGCGCGGAGCGGCAGGCGGGCGCCGGGGCCCGGCACGGGACCGTCAGCGGCACCGGTACGCGGGTGACCTGCGGCTTCCGGGCTGCCCCGGCGGGGCAACGCGAGCATGCCGGGGCAACGCGCCCCCGGCAGGACGGTGCGGGCCCGGATGCGCGGCGCGCGGCCCGGGCCCGGTCAGTTGGGCTCAGGTGAGGTCAGGTCACGACGCCCGGTACGACGGTCAGCTGCTGGTAGCCGCCGCCGCTGTGGCGGACGGTGAGGGTCACCGTGGCGCCGGGCCGGGCATGGGACACGGCGCGGGCCAGGTCGGCGGCGGTGTCCACGCGGGCGGCGCCGAACTGCAGCAGGACGTCGCCGCGGACCAGGCCCGCCGTGTAGCCGGGGCCGGGCACATGGACGCCGGTCACGAGCGCGCCCGCCTTCGGGGCGTCCACGGCCTCCACGCCCAACGTCGCACCGGTGGCCGGGGCGTCGGCGGGCCCCGGGAGGGCGGCGGGGGCGCTGCCCGCCGTGGCGACGGGGGCCGTTCCGGCCGGGTGGTCCCGCGGCGGGGCCTGCTGCCGCAGCTCGGCCGGCCGGCTCATGCCGATCACGGTGGCGCCCACCGTGCCGATGCCGACCCCGCAGAGCAGCACGACGGTGCCGGTCAGCAGCCCGAGCAGCGGGGTCCTGAGCCGCCGGCCGCGCCGGCCCGCGGCGTGCGGCCGGCCGGCGGTGGGTTCCGCGGCGGTTTCCTCCCGCCGTTCCCGGCCGGGCATCGGCTTGGGCCGCAACGCTGTCTGTTCCATGGTTCACTCGCCTCCGGATGGTGCCTACCCGGGACGCCGGGCCGCGACGAGACACGAACGAGTGAGACTGGCCGGAGGGTGGCGCGGGGCAGCCCTGGGACCGGTGCCCGGACGCCGGCCGGCGCGTGAGCCGCCGGCCGGGTGGCCCACGGCTCACGCCCGGTCCGTCAGCCCGGGGACAGCACCGGCACTCCGGGGGTGCGGCCCGGCAGGAAGCCGTGGGCGCGGCGACCGAGCCACTCGGCCTTGTAGCGGTCGACCTCCCGGTGCCAGTTCAGGATGCCCGCCATCCAGTTCTGCAGGTCCAGGACATAGCCGTCCATGGCCGCCCGCGCCTCGCCGGAGAGCTGGAAGTCCTCGTACATCACCGGCAGTTCGTGCTCGACGACATGCTCGAACTGCCGCATCCGCTGGGTCGTCAGGTCGTGGACGACGCCGAGCGCGGCCGGGTAGTCCACGCCGAAGAAGTTCTGCACGACGAGCACGGCGTTGTGGATCTCGCCCTCGTACTCGATCTCCTTCTGGTACGAGAAGATGTCGTTGAGGAGGCAGGCGTAGTCGATCGCGGCGTTCTCCAGGGAGCGCACCGGGCCGCTGCGGTAGACCTCGGGCGGGACCGCCGGGCCGTGGCCCATGCGGCACATGCTCAGGGTGAGGTCGGAGCCGAAGGTCGAGCGCCGCATCTCCAGGTAGTCGACAGGGTCGGGGACGCGGTGCAGCGCCTGGTTGGACAGCTCCCACACCCAGCTCTCGGTCATGGTGTCCACGGCCGCCTTGAGGGTGCGCCGCTGGTCCGGCGTCATCTCCGCCGTCGTGCGCGCCCACAGGTCGGTCAGACCGCGCTCCATGGCGCTCACGGTGACGACGGCCGGTTCGCCCTCCACCGGCATGCAGGCGGAGAGCCGGGCCGTGGTCAGCCGGGCGGCGGCCAGGTCCCGGCGGTGACCGTACACCAGGGGGTAGTAGTCGTCGCCGTACGTGCCCCAGGCGAGCCACTGGGCACTGAGGCCGAGGGCCTCCGGGGTGGCGTCCGGGTCGAGGCCGGCGGAGCAGAGCGCGAGGTCGTACGCGGCGAGCTTGTCCTCGTCCCAGACGCCCTCGCCGAGGATGCCCATGCGGTGCGACCAGTCGACGAGGCCCCGGCGGGCGGTGTCCAGATGGGGGCTCAGCGCCAGCTCGTACGGCATGTGGAAGTCGGGCAGCCGGGACGGGCCGACCTTCTGGTACGGCACGTGCGAGTGGGCGCGCAGACGCTCCGCGGCGGCCGCGGCGAGCAGCGCGCCGACGTCGGCGGCGGAGGCGCCGGGGCCGCTCGGCGGCTGCCAGGGGGAGACGGACCGGGCCCCCGCGTTCATGTAGCGGCTGGAGCGCAGATGCCATTCGTGGCCGCCGGACTGCCAGTCCTGGAGTCCCTTGGCGTAGGCGGCCACCGCGGCGACCTCACCGGGCGCGAGTCCCTTCTCCAGCGCGACGGCGGGCACTTCGGTGAGCGCGGTGTGCTCGAACTGGTGCAGACGTGAGGTGAGGATGTCGTTGACGGTCTCGGCGGCCTCCTGGGTGGTGCAGCCGAAGAACGTCTCCAGCACGAGGACGCCGTTGCTGTTCTCGCCCTCGTCCTCGACCTCACGCTGGTAGGAGAAGAGGTCGTTGCGCAGGTGGACGGCGTCGGAGAAGGTCTCCATGAGCACCCTGAGCGGCCGGGTGCCGGCGACGGCGGCGGGCACCTCGGCGGTGGCGTACTCCACCAGCCCCGCCGACCAGGGGGCGCCGCCCACCTTGCGGCGCATCTCGATGTACTCGACCGGGTTGGCGATCCGCCCCTCGTTGATGTTGGACAGCTCCCACAGTGACTCGTTGAGCAGGTGCTCGGTTGCTACGGAGAAGCGGCGGCGCCAGTCGACGGACATCGTCGGCACCGTGCGCCGCCACAGGTCGGCGAGGCCCGCCTCGACCGGGTTCTCCGGCTCCGGCACGGGCGCGGTGGGGCCGAGCGGCATGAACAGGGGCAGGCGGTCCAGGTGGGCCTTCCCGGCGGCGCGGTCCTGGGTGCGTTTGTACATGTCCAGGAAGTGGTCGTCGAAGAAGAACACCCACACGTACCAGTCGGTGATCAGGGAGAGGGCCGGTCCGTCGCAGTCGGGGTGGGTGTAGGCGCACAGGAGCCCGTAGTCGTGCGCCTCCAGGTCGGCCTGATCCCAGATCCCGGAGCCCTCCAGCATGCCCATCTCGCGCGCCCACGCCGTCGAGTGGGCACGTGCCACGTCGAGGTGCGGGTTGAGCCGCGCGGGATACGGCATGTAGAAGTGCGGGAGTTCGAACGGCTGCGTCATGGCGGGGCCCTACCCGGCGCCCGGGAGGGCCATCCGGGACGCGGCGCATGATCACACCATCGCGTGAAATGCCATGGAAAGGGACAACTGGCGCGGAGGCCGGTGCCGTTGGCCGCATGTGACGCGGGTGTGTGCCGCGCGTCCGTCCGCCCCCTTGCCGGGTGCCCCCGGTGCGGGCCACCGTGGGAGCGTGACGACCCTGACGCGAACGGACTCGGGCGGGCCGGCGTGAGCGTGCGCGAGGCCCCGCCGGTGCCCGATGTCTTCGACCCGCGCCGGTACGCCGCCGGAGTGCCCCACGCCGACTACCGCGTCCTGCGCGACCACCACCCGGTGGCCTGGCAGGAGGAGGCGGAGGTGCTGGGCTGGCCGGCCGGGCCCGGGTTCTGGGCGGTGACCCGGCACGCCGACGTGGTGCGTGTGCTCAAGGACCCCGCGACGTTCTCCTCGCACCTCGGAGCCACCCAGATCCGGGACCCCGACCCGGACGACCTGCCGTTCATCAGGCGCATGATGCTCAATCAGGACCCGCCGGACCACGGCCGGCTGCGGCGGCTGGTGAGCCGGGCGTTCACACCTGGGCGCGTCGACCGGTTCGCGGCGGTCGCGCGGGAGCGGGCGCGCACGCTGCTCGCGCGGGCGCTGCGGGAGGCTCGCTCGGGCGACGGCACGGTCGATCTGGTGGCCGCCGTCACCGACGAGTACGCCCTGCTCAACCTGGCCGATCTGCTCGGCGTTCCGGAGAGCGACCGTGGTCTGCTGCTGCACTGGACGCGACGGGTGATCGGCTACCAGGACCCGGACGAGGCAGCTCCCCCGGTGCTGGACGGAACGGGCAGGCCGGTGAATCCGCGGTCACCGGTCTCGCTGCGGGACATGTTCGCGTACGCCCGGCAACTGGCCGCGCACAAGCGGCGGTCCCCGGCCGACGACATCCTCACGACCCTCGCCCACGACGAGGATCTCGCCGGCGCCGAACTGGAGATGTTCTTCTTCCTGCTCACCGTCGCGGGCAACGACACGGTGCGCGGCGCGGCTCCCGGCGGGCTGCTGGCGCTGATGGAGCACCCGGACCCCTACCGGCGGCTGCGCTCCGGAAAGGTCGGACTCGGCCCCGCGGTCGATGAGTTGCTGCGCTGGCATCCTCCCGTGCTGACCTTCCGGCGGACGGCCGCACGGGACACCGAGCTGGCGGGGCGCCGGATCCGGGCGGGCGAGAAGGTCGTGGTGTTCCACGCCTCCGCCAACCGTGACGAACGGGTCTTCACCGATCCCGGGCGGCTGGACCTCACCCGCTCGCCCAACCCGCACGTCTCCTTCGGGGACGGCCCGCATGTCTGCCTGGGCGCCCATTTCGCCCGGCTGCAACTGCGGCTGCTGCACGAGGAGGTGCTGCGCGCCCTGCCCGGCCCCCGGCCGGCCGGTCCGGCGCGGCGGCTGGTGTCCAACTTCATCAACGGCGTCAAGTCATTGCCCGCGTACGTCGTTTGACGCGTTCACCTGGATCAGCGCGTGGGTGCCTGCGGTGCGCCAGCGCTGTCCCTCCGCGGCGACCAGCGCGGCCTCGGTGGCCGGGGTGAGGCCGGTGATCACGTCGGACTTCAGGGTGCGAAGGGCGGCGACCGGGCCGGGGAAGCCGGCGGTCGCGTCCTGGAACGACGTGGTCGGCGGCCACCGCCGGTCGCCCACCAGCCGCCGGTAGTTGAGGTCGCCCTTGACGACGGTCAGGGTGGCCGGGGCGAACTCGGCCCGCAGGTCGTCCGGCAGGCCGGCGTACGGCAGCGGGGCGCTGGAGAAGGGGTGGGCGCGCACCGTGACCCGCCCGTCGGCCATGGCCGCCCAGAGCAGCCGCCCGTACTCGCCCGCCGCTCCGGGCGCCGCGACGAGCCGCCGCAGGGCGTCGACCACGTCGGCGGTGGTGGCGTCGGAGACGTAGTACGGGTACGGCTTGACGTGCAGCACCGCCCGGCCGATCCGGCCCGCGCCGAGCAGGTGGGCGATCAGCAGCAGATCGGGGACGAGTTCACGGCCCGCGTTGTCGGCGACCAGGCAGAGCGTGCCGGCGCCGGCGGGCGGCAGCAGCGACCACAGGATCTCGCTGTCGTCGGCGACCAGGGCGGGCACCGGTCCGGCGGCCTCGGCGTCCCCGGCGGAGAGACGGAAGCCGAGGTCGGCGCGGTTGCCCCAGAGTGAGCCGTGCAGCAGGGCGCGGGCCCGTTCCGGCTCCGGCCGGTCGCGGAGCGCGTCGAGCGCGGCCAGTTCCTCGCCGGTCTCCGGGGCGTCGAGTTCGGCACGCTTGAACGGGCGGAAGGGGTCGACGCCCTGCCAGGCGCCGGGGCCGAAGTAGCCGACGGCCTCGAGCAGCAGGCGGTAGAAGTAGCTCTCGGACCACAGCCACGGCACGTCGAACCAGGACCGGCCCACGTGGTCGTCCAGGCCCCAGGCACGCCACCGTTCCAGGTCGCCCGCGTCCTCGGGCAGCGGTTCGAGCACGCCGTCGAGGCAGCTCTTCAGCAGCTCGTCCAGCGCCCGGTGCTGCCCGGGGCCGTAGGGGAAGGCGTCCCGTACCTGCCGGATGATCGCGGGGTGCCGCTCGGCCAGCACGCTGTGCGGGAACGAGCCGGGTTCGTGTCCGAGGAGCACGGGCGCGGCGGGGGTGTCTGGCATGCCCGCCACCGTACCGCGCTGGTCAGCCGGTTCTGATCTCCCGCTCCAGCTGCGTGGCGAGGGTGAGGTAGCGGGGGCGGCGGTGCACCGGCACCACGCCCCGGATCATGAGGTACCACATCTCGGCCACTCGCCGGGGCAGCCGTGCGACCGGTTCGAGGGAACGGCCGGCGACCCGGGTGCCGATGAAGAAGCAGACCAGGGAGTGCGCGACGACGCCCACGTCTATCTCGGGGTGCACATCGGCCTCCCGGACAGCACCGCTGAACTTGCGGCCGGCGAACTCCAGCCACTCGGTGAACGGATGCCGCATGGGCGGCCGCACGGGGACGTCCGTGGTGGCCAGGCGCAGTCCGGCGCGCGGCACCGGGTCCTCGACGGCGAGCCGGGCGACGGCGAACGTGGTGCGCATCAGGGATTCCAGCGAGGAGTAGCCGCGGCCCTCCACGTCGTCGACGACCTTCTGCGCGGCCCTGGACTGGAGGTCGAGGATGGCGTGGGCCAGGTCCTCCTTGGCGGCGAAGTGGAAGTACAGCGCCCCCTTGGTGACCTTCGCATGCCCCACGATGTCACTCAGGCTGGTGCACTCGTAGCCCTGCCGGTCGAACAGGTCGGCCGCGGCCGTGATGATCGTCGCCCGTGTCTGCTCCGCACGTAACTGCCTCGCCATCGAATGACCCCTCCTCGCGGCTCGACCGAACGGGACACGCGGTTTGTTTTGACCTCACGCACACGATAACTCACGGAACAGCCACGGGAGTCGGCCAGGCGGAAATTCGTCGAGGGCAGTTTTCGCCCAGCCTCACCACCTCCGCTCCGACCTTGCGTTCCGCAAACGGTTTCCGTCAGGAACCGCCTGTTCCGCTACTCCGCTGGTTTCCACAAGCCAAGTACCGGCACGGTCGGCATCGTTGACCGGCACACATCCGGACAGACGGCCTCCCGGCCTGGCGTATGCGGGGACGCGTGCGAAAACAGCCGACGCGGTCTGTGATGAACGCGGCGTACGCGTCCGCCGTACTGGATGCGGCAAGCCCCGTTCCCGCGCCCGCCGAGGAGACGTCCCGGATGACTCGGATGACCGCCCGCCTGAGCGTCACGGCGGCCGCCGCGGTGGCCCCGCTCCTGCTCCTACCGTGGGTGGCGGGGTCCGCCCGGGCCCACGGCGCCCCCACGGACCCGGTCAGCCGGGTGTACGCCTGCTCGCCCGAGGGCGGCGCCGCGAACCGGTCCGCGGCCTGCCGGGCCGCGGTGTCCGCGAACGGCGCTCCGTTCACCGCGTGGGACAACCTGCGCGTGGCGGGCGTGGCGGGCCGGGACCGGCAGGTGATCCCCGACGGCAGGCTGTGCAGCGGGAACCTGCCCGCCTACCGGGGGCTCGACCTGGCCAGGGCGGACTGGCCTGCGACCCGGCTGGCCCCGGGCGGGCGGCTGACTATGACGTACGCCTCGACGATCGCGCACACCGGCACGTTCCGGCTGTACCTCACCCGGCCGGGCTACGACCCGACGAAGCCGCTGACCTGGTCCGATCTGCCTACGCGCCCCTTCGCGGAGGTCAAGGACCCGCCGCTGACCAACGGGGCGTACCACCTGGGGGCCACCCTGCCGAAGGACCGGACGGGACGTCAGATGCTTTACACGATCTGGCAGAACAGCAGCACTCCGGACACCTACTACTCCTGCTCCGACGTGGTGTTCCCGGCGCAGGCCGGCGCGGCGGCGAAGGCCCCGAAGCCCGCCGGAGCCCCGGAAGCTCCGGTGAGCACGCGGCCCACGCGAACCCCGGCCGCCCGCCCCTCGGCACCGGCCTCCGCCTCCGCTCCGGCTCCCGCCGGGACGCCGGGCACCCCGTCGGTCGACACCGGTGACGGCGCACCGGTGGCCGAGGAGACCCGCGCGGACGCGGGCCCCTCGGCTCCGTTGGTGGCGGGCGGCGCCGCCGCGGTACTGGCGCTCGTCGCGGGCGCGGTCCTCGTCCCGCGGCTACGGCGGCGCTGAACGCCTGCTACTCGGTGCTCAGTTGACGTACACCAGGGCGCCGGCGTCGGTGACGGGGGCGTACTTCGCGGTGAAGTAGCCGCTGGCGAAGCACAGGGACGAGCCGGAGAACTTGGTGAACTGCTGGTTGGTGAAGGTGATGCTGCTGTCGGTGTTGCTCGCCGTGCCGGTCAGGCCCGCCGCCCGGTAGACGCAGGTGACGGTGCCGAGCAGGGTGCGCAGCTTGACCGTGGTCTGGATGGTGGAGCCGCTGGGCGGTGAGACGGTGAGGGTGCCGGCGGAGGTGACCGTCGCGGTGTAGGGCAGGTTGTCGACCACGATGCTGCTGACGCCCAGCACGCCGGTGACGTTGCTGGTGCAGCTGCCGGCGTCGAAGCTGTGGCCGGTGACCGACTCGGTGGCCGTGCCGGGGGCGGCCGGGTTGTCGGCGACCGTGGCGGTGAACTGCGAGGTCTTGCAGCTCACGCCGCTGGTGCCGGTCGCGCTGGAGTAGAGGGTGGCGGAGGTGCCGGAGGCCAGCGGCGCGGTCAGGGTGTCGCCCACGGCGGCGGCGGTGCCGCCGGTGCCGCCCGTGGTCAGGACGGCGCCGCCGGCCGCGGACGACGGGACGGCGGTGGCGGCGGTGAGCGCGGTGGCGGCTCCGGCCAGGGCGAGGAGGGTGCGCGTACGCATGCGGGTGCCTCTCTTCGAAGTGGGGGTGATGTGGGGTGAGGTGGGGGGTTGAGGGTGCCGTCGAAAGGGATGGGGCCTGGCGGCGTACCGGGGCGTGACGCCCCTGCCGGTCCGCCACCGTTGCCGGTCCGTGACGCCTTCTCCGTACGTGACGGACCGGCAGCGGCGGCCGGCCGGTGAACCGGCACGAGGCCGGGAAAGGGCCTGCCGACCGGGCCGGACGGCCGGACCACGGCAGGGCAGGGCAAGGCAGGGCGCGAAGGGCGGTGGAGCGTGCCGGGCCGGCGTGATGCCGGGCGGAGCGGTGATCAGAAGGGGCCGGGAAGGCGGCCGATGCCGCTCGGCGGATCCGGCGCCACGGATCCAGGGGAAACCAGGCAGAGTTTTAGACCTGATGGACCATCAACGTCAAGGGCTGCAACAGGAGTTGCCGTCCGGTCGCACCGTCGACACCCTATTTTCACAACTCCCTTGACCCTTCAAAGTAACCGGCGGTAACTTCCGAGAAGGCTACTGACGCGTAACGAGAAAGCCCTTGCACCCGCCGGGAGTGCGAGGAGGCGTACGCGCGACAGCCAAGTCCGCGCCAGGACACCGCGCCACTGGAGCCCGATCCGCATCGATCCATGCCCATGGGAGCAGACACATGGCCTCGTCACCGGACTTCTCGTCCGCCGGCAACACCCCCGAGAACACCGCAAGCGGTTCCCCCGAAGCACCGGACACCCCCAGACGGGGACGGGTCCGGGCGCGCCGGGCCGCGATGATGGCGGTGCCGGCCACCCTGGTCGCCGCCGGCCTCGCGATCCTGACCGCGCAGGGTGCGCTGGGCGTGCAGTTCGCCATCTCCGGCATGCCGTTCGTGGTCACCGCGGACAAGCTGGAGGGCACCGGGTTCGAGCAGTTCGGCGCCCTGGACAACATGATCGAGAACAGCCCCAACCAGGGGGACACGGGCGGCCAGGAACTGGTCGTCACCTCGGTGGTGAAGGACGGCACCCTGACCAACCTCTGTCAGAGCGTCGACCTCGGCGGCATCCAGCTCGTGCTCACCGCCGGCGGCGGCGCCAAGCCGGTCAGCGTGTCGAACCTGGCCATCGACTCGGACGACATCAAGGGCAACGCCACGTTCGACGGCATCGAGATCGGCCGGGACGCCAGCACCTTCGACAAGGCGGACGTCCAGGGCCCCGAGGGTGTCTACGGACAGCAGGCCGACAAGGTCGTCATCACCGACCTCTACCAGCACAACTACGCGGCCACCGCCGCCGTGTTCAAGCTGCCGAACCTGCACATGCGGTTCGACGGCGACGGCTGCCCCCGGTGAACCGCTTCCGGCAGTGGAGGGGGCGCCGGCCGTTCGCGGGCGGTCTGCTGCTGGTGCTGGGCGGTGCCGAGATCCTGGTGACCATGAAGGCGCCGCTCCCGGTGATCCTGCACATCGGCATGCAGGGCCTGGCGGGCTATCTGCTGCCGGTGCTGATGATGATCTGCGGTCTGCTGATCCTCTTCAGCCCGGGCCAGCGCCTCTTCTACTCCCTCACCGGGATCCTGCTGTCCCTGGGGAGCTGGCTCACCTCGAACCTGGGCGGCTTCCTGGTCGGCCTGCTGCTCGGCGCCGTCGGAAGCTGCCTCACCTTCGGCTGGCTGCCCGACCAGCCGCCCCGGACGAGCCGCCGCCGGCGCCGTGCGCGGGTACGGGCGGCGGCCCAGGGCGCCGGGGAACCGGTGCGGGCCTCCGGGGAGCCGGTGTGACTCCCCGGAGGGGGGCGGTCAGCTCAGGCCGGCGGAGTCCAGCCAGGCCTTGGCCACGTCCAGCGGGTCCTTGTTCTGCGACTGCACCTGGGTGTCCAGGTCCAGCAGGGTCGCCGTGTCCAGCTTGGCGGAGACGGCGTTGAGCGCGTCGACGCCCTTCTGGGAGAGTTCACCCTTGCG
The DNA here is from genome assembly GCF_040704065.1 of Streptomyces sp. NPDC047869. Lineage (NCBI taxonomy): Bacteria > Bacillati > Actinomycetota > Actinomycetes > Kitasatosporales > Streptomycetaceae > Streptomyces > Streptomyces sp. NPDC047869. The sequence goes on along the minus strand of NZ_JBEYRK010000009.1, from coordinate 31,478 downwards.
GACGAGCGGCTGCACGTTCTCGAAGCCGAACAGGTTCTTCGGGTCCTGCAGGACGACGAACTTCTCCTTGGCGATGGCCGGGTCCGTGGTGAAGATGTCCGCCGCCTGCACCGCGTTCTTCTTCAGCGCGGCCTGGGTGAGCGGGCCGCCCGCGTCCAGCGCCTTGAAGGACTTGAACTCGAGCCCGTAGACGGACTTGAGGCCGACCAGGCCCTGCCGGCGGGTCTGGAACTCCGGCGAGGCGCCGATGGCCAGGTCCTTCGCCACGTCCTTCAGGTCGGCGATCGAGGACTTCCCGCTGAGGTCGTACTTCTTGGCGGTGGCCGCGTTGACCGTGATCGAGTCCTTGTCCTCGGCGGGCGAGGGCTCCAGCAGGGTCAGCTTCGAGTGCAGCTTGGCCTCGATGGCCGAAGTGGTCGCCTCCAGCGTCTTCGGAGCGGCCTTCGGGTCCAGGTAGGCCAGCAGGGCGCCGTTGTACTCGGGCAGCACGGTGACGGAGCCGTTCTTGAGCAGACCGTAGGTGGTCTCCCGGCTGCCGATGTTCGGCTTGTAAGTGACCTTGATTCCCTTGGCCTTGAGGGCTTCGCCGTAGATGTCCGCGAGCAGGATGCTCTCGGCGAAGTTGTTGGATCCGACGACGACGCTGTCGCCACTCGCGTTGCTGTCCGTCAGGGGGTTGTCGGCCTTGCCGTCGGAGGAGCCGCATCCCGCCAGCAGCGCCGTCGCCGCCGCGAGGGCGACAACGGCCGCGCCTCGGTTCCTCCGGATTGACCTGCTGATGCGGTTGATGGAAGTCACTCAACGATCCAATCCAGCCGGTTCCGACTCAGTCAAGTGATCCCCGGTCACCGATTGGCTTCGATCCGCGACCGGTTGGGGGCGCATGGTGACGGACCGCCGGCTCAGCCGCCCCTGCGCACCCCCGGCGAGACCGCGATCCGGGACACGGCCCAGAACACCCCCAGGGTCGCCAGCGCCATCCCGACGACCAGGGTGGCGCCGCCGACGACCTTCTCGTAGTCCCGCTGCGCCAGCCCGTCGATGATGTACCGGCCGAGGCCGCCGAAGCTGACGTAGGCGGCGATGGTGGCCGTGGAGACGACCTGGATGGCCGCCGTCCGCAGCCCGCTGAGGATCAGCGGCAGCGCCACCGGGAGTTCCACCTGGAACAGGATCCGTGCCTCCGGCATCCCCATGCCCCGCGCGGCGTCCACCGGCGGCGGGTCCACGGAACGGACCGCCTCGTAGGAGGTGACCAGGATCGGCGGCACGGCGAGCGCCACCAGCGGGATCATCACCGGCAGCAGACCGAACCCGAACCAGGTGAACATCAGCACCAGCAGGCCGAAGGTGGGCAGCGCCCGGGCAGCCGTGGCGATGGACGCCAGCGCGTTGCCGCCGCGCCCGTGATGGCCGGTGACGAGTCCGACGGGCAGCCCGATCACGGCGGCGATCCCGACGGCCTCCAGGGAGTACAGGATGTGCTCGCCGACCCGGGTGGGGATACCGTCCTGGCCGTGCCAGTGGGCGCCGTCACCGAAGAAGGCGTGGGCGAAGTCGAATACGTTCACCGGGTGGCACCCTTCCGCGGCATCCAGGGGGTCAGCAGGGCACGGACCAGGACCAGCGCGGCGTCCACGAGGATGGCCAGCACCGCGGTGGTCAGCACGGAGTTCACCGCGAGCGGCGGCCGGTGGTAGATCTGCGCGTCGTTGAGCAGGTTGCCGAGCGCGCCCTGGTTGCCGATGAGCATGCCGACGCTGACGAGGGAGATGCTCGACACGGCCGCGACCCGCAGTCCCGCGATGATGGCGGGCACCGCGATGGGCAACTGCACCTGCAGATAACGCCGTACGGGTCCCAGGCCCATGGCGGTGGCGGCGGCCAGGGTCTCCGGCGGCACCGAGCGGACGCCGTCCACGATCGCGGGGACCAGCACCACCAGGCTGTACACCGCCAGCGGGATCATCACCGTGGTCTCGGTCATGCCGGTGTAGTCGATGAGGAGCACGAAGAACGCCAGCGAGGGCACGGCGTAGAGCACCGTGGTCACTCCGAACACGGGCGCGTAGAGCCAGCGGAACCGCACGCAGAGCTGGGCGACGGGCAGCGCGACCAGCAGCCCGGCCAGCACCGGCAGCAGCGCCTCGCGCAGGTGCAGGCCGATCAGGCCGAAGTAGCCGTACTGGAGGTCGCTCGGGATGTCGAAGAAGCCGTTCATCGCGCGGCCTTCGCGTCCTGGCGGTCCTCGGTGTGGGCCGCGCGGATCGCCTCGCCGATGACCTGCTGCGAGACAACGCCGACGGCCCGGCCCTCGCCGTCCACCGCCACGGCCCAGCCGGACGGTGACAGCACGGCTCCGTCGAGCGCGGTGCGCAGCGAGTCGGTGCCGGGCAGGAAGGGCCGCCCGTACGGCAGCAGCCGGTCCCGGTCGATCCGCCCGGCGGTGAGCTCGTCCGGCGCGCCCCAGCCCAGCGGCCTGCCGTCGGCGTCCGTCAGGAGGCGGTAGGGGGCCGGGCCGCCGGCGGCCAGCTGCTCGGCGTCGGCGTCCAGCGGGACGACGGGCCCGGTCTGCAACTCCAGTCCGGCGGAGGAGAAGAAGGACAGCCGGCGGATGCCCCGGTCGGCGCCGAGGAAGTCCTCAACGAACGGGTCGGCGGGGGCGCTGAGCAGTTCGGCGGGCGGCGCGAACTGGGCGAGCCTGCCGCCGGTGCGCAGTACGGCGACCGTCGTGCCCAGCTTGATCGCCTCGTCGATGTCGTGGGTGACGAAGACGATGGTCTTGCCCAGTTCGTTCTGGATGCGCAGGAGTTCGTCCTGCAGCCCCTTGCGCACGACCGGGTCGACGGCGGAGAAGGGCTCGTCCATCAGCAGCACCGGCGGGTCGGCGGCGAGGGCGCGGGCCACGCCGACCCGCTGCTGCTGGCCGCCGGAGAGCTGGTACGGGTACCGCTTGGCGAGCGAGGTGTCGAGCCCGACCCGCTCCATCAGTTCGGCCGCCCGGGCGCGCGCCTTCTGCTTGCCCCAGCCGAGCAGGCGGGGCACGGTGGCGATGTTGTCGACGATGGTGCGGTGCTGGAAGAGACCGGCGTTCTGGATGACGTATCCCATCGAGCGGCGCAGGGTGTTGACCGGCTGCTGTCGGATGTCCTGGCCGTCGAGGAGGATGCTGCCCTCGGTGGGGTCGACCATCCGGTTGATCATCCGCAGCGTCGTGGTCTTGCCGCAGCCGGAGGGGCCGACCAGGACCGTGATCGCGCGGTCCGGGATGTCGAGGGAGAGCCGGTCGACGGCCACCGTGCCGTCCGGGTACCGCTTGGTGACTGCGTCGATCCGTATCAAGACGTTGCGTACCCTTCGGTTCTGGCGAAGCCTTTGCCGTTGCCGGGTGAGTCTAGACGTCGGCCGTCGCGGCACGTCGGCGGGCGAGTGCCCGCCTCGCTGAGGGTTCCCCGTCCACGCGGATCCCTCACCCATGAGGCCCGGGCACCGCACGGCCCTCTCCGGCGGGCCCCGAGGTCAGTCCGCCGCCCGCGTTCCGTACGGCGGTTCGCCGGGCGGGCGGCGCGGGCGCGGCCGGGCCGCGAGGACGGCGACGTCGTCCTCCGCGTGCCGGGCGTCCAGTCCCGTCAGGATGGTGTCCAGTACGTGGTCGACGCCCTGGCCGGCCGGGAAGCGCAGGCCGGCCAGGCGGGCCAGGGAACGGTCGATGTCCTCGCCGCGGCGTTCCACGAGGCCGTCGGTGAACAGCACCAGCGTCTGCCCGGGGGTCGCCGGATGGGTGACCGGCTCGTATCCGCCGAGGCCGGTGCCGAGGGGCGGCCCGACCGGCACCGGCAGCAGCGCGGCCGCGCCGTCCGGGCCGATCAGCAGGGGCGGCAGATGACCGGCGCCGGCCAGTGTGACCTGTCCCCGGCCGGGGTCGACCCGGGCCAGCAGACAGGTGGCCGGCCTTCGCTCGGCCTCGCCGGCGGCGATGTCGTCCATCTGCCGCAGCACCCGGTGCGGGGGCAGGTCGGCGGAGGCGATGTAGCGCAGTGAGGACCGGTAGGCGTTCATGTCGACGGCGGCCTCCAGGCCGTGGCCCATGACGTCACCGACGACCAGCAGGGTGCGGCCGAAGTGCAGCCGTACGGTCTCGCACCAGTCACCGCCGACCAGCGCCCGCCCGCCCGCCGGGAGGTGACGGACGGCGATGTCCAGGTTCGGGTGCGGGCGGCCGGGCTCGGCCAGCAGCGCGCGCTGCAGGTCACCGGCGGTACGGCTGATCTGGTCGTGGGTGCGGGCGTGCCGGATGTGCGAGGCGGCGCGCTCGGCGAGCAGGGCCAGCAGTTCGGCCTCCGCCCGGTCGTGGGGTGCGCCCCGACGGACCGTGACCAGAAGACCGAAGTGGTCGCCGCCGCTGGCCAGCGGGGTGACGAGGGCTGACCGGCCGGGGGCGCCGGGCGGGCCCGCGGCCCGGGTGCCGGGCGGCAGGCCCTGTGCCGGGGTGCCCGCTTCAGGGGCCGCGGCGACGGCCCAGCCGGCGGCGGGCAGCAGCGTCTCGTCGCCACTGACCGCCCGGTACCCGGAGCGGGTGCCGCCGCCGTGGCCGGACCCGGGGTCGCCGCCGCCGTGCGCCGGGCCGGTGCCGCCGCCGCGGCGCAGGACGGCCGCCGAACCGCCGGTCAGCCGTACGGCGGCGGCGGTCAGCTCGGCGCAGGTCGTCTCCTCGTCGAGGGTCGTACCGATCCCGGCCAGCGCGGCCCGCAGCGCCGCCGGCCGCGCCACGCCGCCGGCCGGCTCGCCGGCTCCGTCCGGCAGGCGGCGGCCGCCGTCGGACGCGGGCCCGCGGCGGGAGTGGATCCAGCGCGGCACACTCCACACATGCACAGAATCTCAAAACGGGACAATCCGTCCAGCCGGCACCCGCTCGCCGCCGGTCCGAACCGGGCATCCGGCCGCGCTCGGACCGGCCGGCTCCCCCGGCACGAGATCCCGGGCGGGCCACGACGGAGCAGGCGGTCAGCGTTCGGCGGCCCCGGCCTCGCGGGGCGCGGGCAGCGCGGCGGCCTGGTCCTGGAACTGCTGGAGCCCGGCGCGGAACTCGGCGGTCCAGTCGGCGGTCTCGGACTCCAGATGGGTGCGCAGCTTGCCGGCCAGGCCGCCGATCAGCAGCATCCTTCGTTCGATCAGTGTCTGTTCCGGCACGCCGGTCACGTCCCGCAGCAGCTCGGCCGACCAGGCCAGCCGGAACTCGTTGAGCTCGCCGCGCAGCGCCTGCGCCGCCGTGATGTCGCGCATCCAGGCCGTGGACAGGCCGAAGAAGTAGTCGAAGCCCTTGCAGCCCGCGGCGGCGGCCAGGAAGACATAACCCCAGCTCTGGATGTCCGCGCCGGTGGCCGTGCCGGCCAACGGGATCACGGTGCCGGTCGTCGCGAGGACGATCATCAGGGCGCGGATGAGGCGGGAGCCGAACCGTTTGAGGCGCTTGTCCCGCAGGTACCACTCGATGGCGTCCTCGGCCTCCTGCTCGGCCCAGACCCGCAGCGACCGGACCGACTCCAGTCTCTCGTGCGGCGTACCGAGGGTGAGCGCCGGGAAGGCCCTGCCCCGCAGATCCCTTCTGCCCGCCCGGCCGCCACCCGGCCGGGCAGCCGCTGTGCTCCCCGTCAACTCGCCCTCCTCAGCAGGGAATTGCGAGCAGGGTAGCGGAAACGGCCGCACCCGGCCGGGCCCCGGTCACGGCGGGCGCGTCACCGCGGCGCCATGGACCGGGGGGACGGGCCGATCAGCCTTCGGCGGGCGCCAGCCGCAGCGAGACGCTGTTGATGCAGTACCGCTGGTCGGTCGGGGTCGGATACCCCTCGCCCTCGAAGACATGGCCGAGGTGCGAGCCGCAGCGGGCGCAGCGGACCTCGGTGCGGACCATGCCGTGGGAGCGGTCCTCGATCAGCTCGACGGCATCGGTGTCCTTGGGGTCGTAGAAGGACGGCCAGCCGCAGTGCGAGGCGAACTTGGTGTCGGAGGTGAACAGTTCGGCGCCGCAGGCACGGCAGGAGTAGACGCCCTCGGTCTTGGTGTCGGTGTACTCACCGGTGAAGGCCGGCTCGGTGCCGGCCTGGCGCAGTACGGCGTACTCGGCCGGGGTCAGCTCCGTCCGCCACTGCTCGTCCGGCTTCTCGACGCTGTACGACATGAGTCTCAGCCCCTTCACTGCTGCGACAGGCGGTCCAGGATCTTCGGGCCCAGGTCGGTCACGTCTCCCGCGCCCATGGTGAGAACGAGATCACCGGGCTTCGCCATTCCCGCGATCACCGCGGGGATCTCCGCCTTGTCGTGCACGGCGGTGACGTCGGCGCCGGCCGCGCGCGCGGCCTCGATGATCAGCTCGCTGGTCACCCCGGGGATCGGGTCCTCACGGGCGGGATAGATGTCGAGCACGGCCGAGGCGTCGGCGAGCGCCAGCGACTGGCCCATCTCCTTGCCCAGCTCCTGGGTGCGGGAGAACAGGTGCGGCTGGAAGACGACCAGGATGCGGGCGTCACCGGCGGCGGCGCGCATGGCCTCCAGGTCGGCGGTCATCTCGGTGGGGTGGTGGGCGTAGGAGTCGATGACCTGCACCCCGGCCGCCTCGCCCTTGAGCTGCAGGCGCCGCTTGACACCGGTGTACGCGGCGAGCGCGGACGCGAGGCCGGCGGCCGGGACGCCGAGCGCGGCACCCGCGGTGAGCGCGGCGACGGCGTTGAGGGCGTAGTGCCGGCCGGGGACGGAGACGGTGAAGGTCAGCTCCTGCCCGTCGAGCACCGCGGTCACCTCGCTCCGCAGCCCCTGCGGGACGATGGAGAGCACCCGCACGTCGGCGTCCTCGGCCTCGCCGTAGGTCACGCAGCGCACCGTGCCGGCCAGCCGCCGGGTGAGTTCGCGGGCGCCCTCGTGGTCGGCGGAGATCACCAGCGTGCCGCCGGGCACGATGCGGCCGGCGAAGGTCTCGAAGGACTCGTAGATCTCGTCCATCGAGGCGTAGTTGGCGTGGTGGTCCAGCTCGACGTTGAGGACGATGGCGACCTCGGGCGCGTACTTGTGGAAGCTGCGGTCCGACTCGTCGGCCTCGGCGACGAAGATCTCGCCCTCGCCGTGCAGCGCGTTGGAACCGGGGGCGTCCAGGTCGCCGCCGATGGCGTACGACGGCCGCAGGCCCAGCTCGCCGAGGGAGACGGCCAGCATGGACGTGGTGGTGGTCTTGCCGTGGGTGCCGGCCACGGCGATCGGCCGCAGCCCCTCCATCAGCGCGGCGAGCGCGTCGGAGCGGTGCACCACCGGGATGCCCAGCTCGGCGGCGCGCAGCAGCTCCGGGTTGTCCTCGCGGATCGCGGACGACACCACGACACAGCTCGCGTCGTCGGCGAGGTGCCCGGCGGCGTGCCCGATGTGCACGGTCGCGCCGAGGGCCCGCAGCGCCTCCGCGGTCGCCGACTCCTTGGCGTCGCTGCCGGCCACCTCGGCGCCGCGCTGGGCGAGGATCTTGGCGATCCCCGACATCCCGGCGCCGCCGATGCCGATGAAGTGCGGTCGGTCCATGGCGGCAGGAAGTCCGGGTGCCATGCGCGTTTCTCCCAAGATCCGGTACGGGCTGAGCGTGCCTAGCCTATGCGCTCGCGCCCGGCGCCCTTCGCAACGGGCACGGCGCCCCCGGTCGCCGCCGCGTCACTCCTCGCCGTGCGCGAACAGCTTCAGCACCGGCACGCCCACCTTGTGCCGGGCCCGGGAGGCCCAGTCGCGGTGGAAGAACTCCTCCACGTAGTGCGGAGCGGTCAGCACGATCACCTCGTCCGCTCCCACCTCGCCGACGAGGGTCTTGAGCGCGTCCAGCGGATGGTCGTCGACGAGCCGCCCCTGCGCCTCGCTGCCCGCGGCGCGCAGCGCCCGCAGGGAGACCGCCAGCGCCTTCTCGGCGGGCTCCTTCGCCGCCTCGCCCTCCGGCGTCCTGCCCTCGCGGACGGCGTCGTCCAGTTCGCCGAGCGCGATGTCGTCGATGGCCCGCAGCAGGCGGTCCTGGTCACCGCGCGGCTGGAGAAGCACGTGGAACGAGACCGGCTCGTCGCCGTGCAGGGTGGTGACGAACTCCACGTCGACCGACGACAAGGCCTTCTCGATCATCAGAACGCTAGTGAACACCCGGCGCCTCTCTCCTCCCGTGGGCCCGGCAGGGCCCTGCGGAAACCATCCTGCCCCGTGATCGCGCGGGTAGACCGGACTTAGGGGCTGTCCGGTGGATCACATCGGACAGCCCCAGTGTGCCCGCCGCGGAGTGGGACGGAACGGAGTGTTCCGCCGCATTCAGGACCGGCTGTACCGGCTGAACAGGAATCCCTCCTCCTCGAGCAGGGACACCAGGCCGAAGCGGCGCGGAACGGCGACGGACGGTCCCCCGGTGATGCGCTGCGCGTCCCCGGCGGTGAGCATCGGCGAGACGGTCAGGCACAGCTCGTCCAGGACCCCGGCGGCCACCAGCTGGCCGAGCAGCCTGGGGCCGCCCTCGGTGAGCAGCCGGGTGTACCCGAGGCCGGCGAGGGCGCTCACCGCGCGGGCGGGGTCGACGCCCATGCCCTCACCGGCGACGACCACCCGGGCGCCGGCCTTCTCCGCGGCGGCGACCCGGTCGGGGGCCGCGGCGGCGCCGGTCAGGATCAGGGTCGGCACCAGGGGCGAGGTGAACAGCGGCAGGGAGAAGTCCAGCTCCAGGCCGGCGGTGACGACGGCGATCGCCGGTGCCGGGCCCTGGCCCGCGGCCTGCCGGGCCGCCGCGAACTCGGCACGCGCGCGTGCGGGCCGGTAGCCCTCCTGCCGTACCGTCTCCGCGCCGACCACGATCACGTCCGCGAGCGCGCGCAGGGTGCCGAAGACGCGCATGTCGGCCGCGCTGGAGATGGGCTGGGAGTGCCCCTCGTGCTGGGCGGCACCGTCGAGGGTGGAGACCATGTTGGCGCGCAGCCACGGCCGCGGGGCGTCGGCGGCGGGCTCCGGGTAGGCGTAGGCGGCGGCCAGCTCGGCGAGGCTCCACTCCCGGGCCTGGTCTGGTGTTTCGTCGGTCACAGGGAACAGGCGTCGCATGTCGTGCAGTGTGACACGGCGCTTAGCATGGGTAACCGTGTCGTCCTCCACCGCAGCCCATGGCTCAAGCCCCCTGACCGACGCGGGTCCGCTGTCCCTCACCGCCCGCGAGCCGCACGTCCCGGCGGACCGGCTGGTCGCCGAGATGGTGCCGCCGCCGCGCTTCGACTCGGTGCGCTTCGCCACCTACATCCCGGACCCGAACCAGCCCAGCCAGACCGAGGCCGTGCGGGTGCTGGAGGGCTTCGCGGCCGGGCTCGGCGGCGCGCACGCCACGGGCGCCGGCAAGCGGGGCTTCCTCGGTTTCGGCCGGGCCAAGGCACCGAAGACCCCGTCGGGCCCCCGCGGGGTCTACCTGGACGGCGGCTACGGCGTCGGCAAGACCCATCTGCTCGCCTCCCTGTGGCACGCCACCCCGGCGGAGCCGGCGCTCAAGGCGTTCGGCACCTTCGTGGAGTTGACCAACCTGGTCGGCGCCCTCGGCTTCCAGCAGACGGTGCAGACGCTCAGCAACCACCGGCTGCTGTGCATCGACGAGTTCGAGCTGGACGACCCGGGCGACACCGTGCTGGTCTCCACGCTGCTCGGCAGGCTGGTCGAGGCGGGCGTGGCGCTCGCAGCCACCTCCAACACGCTGCCCGGCAAGCTCGGCGAGGGCCGGTTCGCCGCCGCCGACTTCCTGCGCGAGATCCAGGGTCTCTCCGCCCACTTCCGCGCCCTGCGGATCGACGGCGAGGACTACCGCCACCGGGGTCTGCCCGAGGCTCCCGCGCCGTTCACCGACGAACAGGTGACGAAGGCCGCGTACGCCACGCCGGGCGCCTCGCTGGACGACTTCCCGCATCTGCTGGAGCACCTGGCGAAGGTGCACCCGAGCCGGTACGGCGCGCTGACGGACGGACTGAGCGCGGTGTGCCTCACCGACGTGACGCCGGTGCCGGACCAGTCGACGGCGCTGCGTCTCGTGGTGCTGGCGGACCGGCTGTACGACCGTGAGGTGCCGGTGCTGGCCTCGGGGCTGCCGTTCGACCGGCTGTTCAGCGAGGAGATGCTGAACGGCGGCTACCGCAAGAAGTACTTCCGCGCGATATCCCGGCTCACCGCGCTGGCCCGGGACGCCAAGGGCCTCGTCGCCTCGTAGTCCCTTTTCCGACCGGCGTTTCCGCCCAGTCCTGTAATCACATAATCCGTCGCCTTATGGCCCGCTCAATATTCGATCGGGCCCCGGCGGGTCAAGAGCCGGTTCACGCCATCGGACCCGCGCTTTTCACGCTCTCTTGCGCGCTTAACCGCCAGTTAACCCTGCAAAGGACGTTGCGGGGTTAACGTATTTCTTGACCAACCATTGACCAATGGTTGGTGCGCACAAGAGGTGTGAAGTTGTGGAAGGGGGGCGCATGTTCCGAGGCAGGAACACCCGGACCACGCTCACCTTGCTCACCGCCGTCCTCCTCGCGCTTCAGTTCTTCACATCCGCGGGACCCTTCGCAGCTGCGCACACCTTCGGTGAGGCAGAGGCCAAGGCCTGGACCGGAATGACGTCCTCCGCACAGCGGTCGGCCGAGCAGGCGGACCCGTACCGCGAGCCGGGCCGCCCGAAGGAACCCACCGGCACCCCGCACACCCGGGACCGGCACCGCGCGCCCGCCGCCGGGTGCGCGCGGGAGCACCCGCTCATATCCCGGCGCACGGCCGCCCCGCGGTCACCGGCCCCGGCCGGCGATCCGCACCACCGTGCCACCAGATCCTCCAGAGCCCACTCCCCCGCGGCCCTTCAGGTCTTCCGCCGCTGAGAGCCGGGCTCGTCCCCCCACGACCGTCGTGCAAGCCCGACGCGCCGGTGCGGCGCGCCAGGAGGAGACCACACGCATGCAGCCCCTCATCGACAACGCCCGTACGTTCGGACAGCGCCCTGAGGAGTTCGCCGAGCTCGCCGAAGGCCAGTCCCCCCAAGTCCTGTTCATCACCTGCTCCGATTCCCGGGTCGTCCCGGCCCTGATCACGGGCGCCCGCCCCGGCGAGCTGTTCGAGCTGCGCACCGCGGGCAACATCGTCCCGCCCTACGCCTCGCAGCGGCCCACCGGCGAGGCCGCCACCATCGAGTACGCCGTCGAGGTGCTCGGTGTCCGCGACGTCGTCGTCTGCGGCCACTCGCACTGCGGAGCCGTCGGCGCGCTGGTGCGCGGCGACGACCTGACCGCCGTACCCGCCGTGCGCGACTGGCTGGCGCACGCCGCCGCGCGCCCGGCCGGCGCCCCCGAGGACCCGGAGGTCGCCGAGGGCGTCCAGAGCCATGTCCTCACCCAGCTGCTCCGGCTGCGCTCGTACCCGTGCGTGGAGCGGCGGCTGGCGGAGGGCCGGATCGACCTGCACGCCTGGTACTACGAGGTGCACACCGGCGCCGTACGGACGCACCGCCCGCAGACCGACACCTTCGAAGCCCTGTGAGCGCGCCCATGACGAAGTCACGGCTCATATCCCGCTTCCCCCATCTGCGGCAGGACTTCGCCGCCTCCCTCGTCGTCTTCCTGGTCGCGCTGCCGCTGTGCGTGGGCGTGGCCGTCGCCTCCGGGGCACCGGCCGAGCTGGGACTCGTCACCGGCATCGTGGGCGGCCTCGTCACCGGGCTGATGCGCGGCAGCAGCCTGCAGGTGTCGGGGCCGGCCGCCGGACTGACCGTGCTCGTCTTCGAGGCCGTCAAGGAGTTCGGGCTGCCGGCGCTCGGTGTGATCGTGCTCGCCACCGGTCTGCTCCAGGTGCTCATGGGCGCGTTCGGGCTCGGCCGGTACTTCCGGGCCATCTCGGTCTCCGTGGTCGAGGGCATGCTGGCCGGAATCGGACTGGTCCTGATAGCCGGCCAGCTGTATCCGGCCATGGCGGCCAAGGCCCCCGACTCGGGCCTGGGCAAGGTGGCCGGCCTCCCCCGGGCGTTCCTGGACGCCCTCGGCGACGGACCGGCGCTCGCCTCGCTCGCCCTGTGCGTGGGCACCGTCGCGGTCCTGGTGCTGTGGCGGCTCGCGCCGGCCCGGGTGCGTACGGTGCCCGGCCCGCTGGCCGCGGTGGGCCTGGCCACGGCGGCCGCGGCCGTCCTGAGCCTGCCGGTGGCGACCGTCGAGGTGAAGGGGCTGCTGGGCTCGGTGCAGCCGCCGCCGCTGAGCGCGTTCGCCGGGCTGGCGGGTCCCGGGCTGCTCGGCACGATCGTCGCGTTCACGCTGATCGCGTCCGCCGAGTCGCTGTTCAGCGCGGCCGCCGTGGACCGGCTGCACGACGGGCCGCGCACCGCGTACGACAAGGAGCTGATCGCGCAGGGCGCCGGCAACACGGTGTGCGGGCTGCTCGGCGCGCTGCCGATGACCGCGGTGATCGTGCGCAGCGCGGCCAACGTCCAGGCGGGCGCCCGCACCAGGGCGTCCCGGGTGCTGCACGGCGTGTGGCTGCTGCTGTTCGCCGCGCTGCTGCCGGGCGTGCTCGCGCTCATCCCGATCCCGGCCCTCGCCGGCGTCCTGGTCCACGCCGGCGCCAAGCTGGTGCCGGTCCGGGCGCTGGCCGCGCTGTGGCGCGAGCACCGGGGCGAGGCGCTGATCCTGGGCGTCACCGCGGTGTCGATCGTGGCGGTCAGCATGTTCGAGGGCGTGCTCATCGGACTCGCGCTCGCGGTCGTCAAGACGGCCTGGGAGGCCTCGCACCTCAGGCTGGAGGTCGTCGACAAGGGCGCGGGCCCGGTCGAGGCGTACCTGTCGGGCAACGCGACCTTCCTGCGGCTGCCGAAGATCCTCGACAGCCTGGAGTCGCTGCCCCAGGACCGTCCGGTACGGCTGGACCTGTCCGGCCTGCACCACCTGGACCACGCCTGCCGCAGGGCCCTGGAGAACTGGGCCGAACGGCACAGCGCGGCCGGCACCGAGCCGGTCCGGGTCACCGCGCCGGCCCTCCCGGCCGCGCGGTCCGCACCGGGCGAGGCGGCCGGGGCGCCGGCGGCCTGAGCCCGCGCCCACCGCCCGCGGACCGGGGTGCCGACGCCCCTCGGCACCCCGGGTCCGTACCCGGCCGTCCGGCCCATGGCTTCCGCCCGAACGCGGGCATATGGTTGCAGCAGCGGACAAAAGGCAGGCCTCTCGGTGAGGAGGTCATCATGCTCCAGGAGCTGCTGGGGGCGGCCGCGGCCGCCGCATCCGTCGGTGTCGTCTACCTCGCGATGGCGGCGCGCGTGGTCAAGCAGTACGAGCGGGGGGTGCTGTTCCGGCTCGGGCGGGTCATGGGTGAGGTACGCGATCCGGGCCTGACCCTCGTGATCCCGTTCGTGGACCGGCTGCACAAGGTCAACATGCAGATCGTGACCATGCCGGTCCCCGGCCAGGAGGGCATCACCCGGGACAACGTCACCGTGCGGGTGGACGCTGTCGTGTACTTCCGGGTGGTCGACGCGGCGAGCGCGCTGGTGAAGGTCGAGGACTACAAGTTCGCGGTGTCCCAGATGGCGCAGACCTCGCTGCGCTCGATCATCGGCAAGAGCGACCTGGACGATCTGCTCTCCAACCGGGAGAAGCTCAACCAGGGGCTGGAGCTGATGATCGACAGTCCGGCCGTCGGCTGGGGCGTCCAGGTCGACCGGGTGGAGATCAAGGACGTGTCCCTGCCGGACACCATGAAGCGGTCGATGGCCCGCCAGGCCGAGGCCGACCGGGAGCGCCGGGCCCGGATCATCAACGCGGACGCCGAGCTGCAGGCCTCCAAGAAGCTCGCCGAGGCCGCGGAGCAGATGTCCGAGACCCCGGCCGCGCTCCAGCTGCGGCTGCTGCAGACGGTGATGGCGGTGGCGGCCGAGAAGAACTCCACCCTGGTGCTGCCCATCCCGGTGGAGCTGCTGCACTTCCTGGAGAGGGGCCACCAGCTCGGGCAGCTGCCCACCCCCAACGGTGACGCGGGACAATTCCAGGCCCCGCGGCAGCCGGAGACCTGAGCGGGAGGAACGGGACGTGAGGCGGGCGGGGCTGGGTACCCGGCGGCCATGCGCGAGATGCGACAGGTCACCGACTCGTACTGGCTGCGGACCGCCCCCGGGCCGTCCTACCCCGCCCTGACGGAGGACATCGACGTCGACGTGGCCGTCGTGGGCGCCGGCATGGCCGGGCTGAGCACCGCCCACGAACTGGCCCGGGCCGGGCTACGGGTGGCGGTGCTGGAGGCCGGCCGGGTGGCGGCCGGGGTCACCGGGTACACCACCGCGAAACTGACCGCGCAGCACACCCTGGTCTACGACCGACTGCGGCGCACCCGCGGGCCCGAGGGGGCGCGGCTGTACGCCCGCTCCCAGTCGGAGGCGATCGAGCACGCGGCCACGCTGGTGACCGGGCTGGACATCGACTGCGAGTGGGAGCCCCGGGACGCGTACACCTTCGTCCGGGACGGCGAGCGGGTGGCCGAGGTACGGGCGGAGGCGGAGGCCGCGCGGGAGGCGGGGCTGGACGCCTCGTTCACCACGGAGACCGGGCTGCCGTTCCCGGTGGCGGGCGCGGTACGGGTCACGGGGCAGGCGCAGTTCCATCCGCTGAAGTACCTGCGGGCCGTCACGGCCGATCTGCTCGCGCGCGGCGGACAGGTCTACGAGGACACCCGGGTCGTCGGCCTGGCGGAGGGCGGCGAGCCCTGCCGGCTGACCACCGAGGCGGGCCGTACGGTGACCGCGCGGGACGTCGTGATCGCCACCCACTACCCGGTCTTCGACCGTGCGCTGCTCTTCTCCCGCCTCTCCCCCCGCCGGGAACTGGTCGTGGCCGGGCCGCTCGGCGACGGGCCCGATCCCGGGGGCATGTACATCACGCCCGAGGAGAACACCCGCTCGGTGCGCACGGCGCCGTACGGGGAGGACGGGCAGCGACTGCTCGTCGTCACCGGTGAGCACTTCACCCCGGGCACCGGCGACCCCGAAGCGGGCTTCGGCCGGCTCACCGAGTGGGCCGTGAAGCACTTCCCCGGGGTGGCCCTGGAGTACGCCTGGGCCACCCAGGACAACGACTCCTCCGACACCGTGCCGATGGTCGGCCCCTTCCACCCCGGCGCCCGTCACACCTACGTCGCCACCGGCTTCGGCGGCTGGGGACTGAGCGGCGGCATCATGGCCGGGCTGCTGCTGACGGCGCTGATCACCGGCGAGGACCGCCCGTGGCGCGACCTGTACGACCCGCGGCGGGTGAAGTCGGTGCTGCGCGAGGCGCCGTCGCTGCTGAAGAACCAGGCCGAGGTGGCCCGGCACTTCGTGGGCGACCGGCTGCGCTCCCCGGCCTCCCCGCACGATCTGGCGCCCGGCGAGGGCGCGGTGGTCCGCGTCGGCGGCAAGCACCTCGCCGTGCGCCGTGACGAGGAGGGCATCCTGCACGCGCTCTCGGCCCGCTGCACCCACCTCGGCTGCCTGGTCGCCTTCAACGGGGCCGAGCAGGCCTGGGAGTGCCCCTGCCACGGCTCGCGCTTCGGTGTCGACGGCCGGGTGATCCAGGGCCCGGCGGTGCGGCCGCTGGAGCAGCGGGACCTGTGAGAGGGCTCCCGCCGCCCGGGTGACTCCACCGGAGCGTCATTAGTCATATGAACTGAAAACTGTCCAATAAATCCTATTTTCATACGGTGATCGCATCTCTACGCCGTCTCACCGCCCTCTGCGCCCTCGGCGCGGCCCTCGGCGCCTGCGGAACCGCGGGCAGCCCCGGGCCCGCCCGTCCGGCCCACGCCAATCCGGCCCCCTCCGCCTCCCCGTCCCCCTCGCGGCCCCCGACCCTGACCCAGGGCCCGGGCGGCCTGACCCCGGTGTTCGAGCACGGCCCGCGCAATCTCGGCAAGACCGTCGCGCTGACCTTCGACGCCGACATGACCGCCGACGAGGGGCCCCGCGCCGCCTCCGGCGAGCACTTCGACAACCCGGACCTCATCGGCACCCTGCGCCTGCTGAAGGTCCCGGCGACCGTCTTCATGACCGGCCGCTGGGCGGAGCAGTACCCGGCCCAGGCCCGCACCCTCGGCCACGACCCGCAGTTCGAGGTGGCCAACCACTCCTACAGCCACTACGCGTTCACCAACGACTGCTACGGCCTGCCGACGGTCGGCGCGGCCGGGATGCGCAAGGAGGTCGAGCGGGCGTACGCCTCCCTGCGCGCGGCGGGCGTGCCGCACCCGATGCCGTACTTCCGCTTCCCGGGCGGCTGTTACGACCGCCAGGCGCTGCGCGCGCTGAGCGCGACCGGGGTCACCGCGGTGCAGTGGGACGTGGTGAGCGGCGACGCGTTCGCCACGGACGCCGACGCGGTCGTCCGGCAGGTCCTGGACGGCGTCAAGCCGGGCTCGGTGGTCGTCATGCACTGCACCCGCAGCGCCGCCCCCACGACCGAGCGCGTGGTCCGCGCGGTCGTCCCGGAGCTGCGCCGGCAGGGCTACCGGTTCGTGAAGGTCTCCGAGCTGATCGGGGAGACCGACGGGCACCGGTGACCGTCCTACGCTGAAGCCATGACCGACAACGACGACGAGACGTACTGCATGATCGTCGACAGCACCGGGCCTCCGCAGGCCGACGGGCCGCCGTACGCCGAGTGTGTGCTGTGCCGGGAGCCCACGGAGTACCCGGAGTCGTACAAGGGCGTCACCCTGTGCCCGCGCTGCGAGTGGCAGGATGCCCAGCGCACCGCCTGCTCGGGCTGAGCGGCGGGCGGTGCGCAGGGCCCGGCCGCGGGGCCGGGCCGGCCCCTCGTAAGCTGGGCCCTTGTGAGTCATGCCCCCGCCGCCCCCGGTGACAGTCCCTTCCAGGCCGAGCGCAACCCGCGCGACGAGGCGCCGCAGTTCGTGCTGCCGCTCGTCGTGCGGATCGAGAAGAGCGCTCCGCCCGCCCGTACCGACGCCCTGGAGACCGCCGCCCGCGCCGTGCTGCTGTTGCTGAGCGACGGCCGGGCCGCCGGGGACGGCGAGTGGGCGGAGGCCGTGCGGAACTGGGAGGACGCCCGGATCCGCAAGGTCGTGCGGCGGGCCCGGGGCGCCGAGTGGCGGCGGGCCGAGGCGCTGCCCGGGATCACGGTGACCGGCAAGTCCGCCGAGGTACGGGTCTTCCCGCCGGTCCCGCTGGACGGCTGGCCGAAGGATCTGGCGAAACTCCAGGTGTCGGGTACGGAGCTGGACGATCCCGAGCCGCCGGCCGGCGCCGACCGCACCCGGCCGGTGCTGTGGCTCAACCCGGAGCTGGAGATGTCGGCGGGCAAGACGATGGCCCAGGCCGGACACGGCGCCCAGCTCGCCTGGTGGGCCCTGTCCCCCGAGGCCCGTACCGCCTGGCGAGACGAGGGCTTCCCCGTGTCCGTACGCACCGCCGCCCCCGGCGACTGGCCCGGGCTGACCTCCGGCGGCCTCCCCCTGGTCCGCGACGCGGGTTTCACGGAGATCGCCCCCGGTTCCTGCACGGTCGTCGCCGACCATCCCGCGCTGCGCCGGTAGCCGCCGGGAAGCTCGGCCGGTAGCCGCCGGGAACCTCAAATGTTGCTCTGAACGCGGTCCCGTCATGGTTCGGGGACGCCCGCTGGGGCCATACCCCCGTCATTCGGAGGAGGGGGTGCGGGCATGCCGCGACTGGGGACGGGGATCGGCTGGCGGCCGGAGATCGCGGACGCCGTGGAGGCCATGCCGGGCATCGACTGGGTGGAGGTCGTGGCGGAGAACGTCTGCCCCGGCCACCTCCCGGAATCGCTGCTGCGGCTGCGCGAACGGGGCGTGACCGTGATCCCGCACGGCGTCTCCCTCGGCCTCGGCGGGGCCGAGCGACCCGACCCGGGGCGGCTGACGGCGCTCGCCGAGCGGGTGACGGCGCTCGGCGCGCCCCTGGTCACCGAGCACATCGCGTTCGTCCGGGCGGGCGGCGCGCTCACCGCGTCCCCGCCCCTGGAGGCGGGCCATCTGCTGCCCGTGCCGCGCACCCGGGACGCGCTCGACGTGCTGTGCGAGAACGTGCGGATCGCGCAGGACGCGCTGCCCGTGCCACTGGCCCTGGAGAACATCGCCGCGCTGTTCTCCTGGCCGGGCGAGGAGCTGACCGAGGGGCAGTTCCTGTCCGAACTGGTCGAACGCACCGGCGTACGGCTGCTGATCGACGTGGCCAACCTGCACACCAACCACGTCAACCGGGGCGAGGACCCGGCGGCGGCGCTCGCCGGACTGCCGGTGGAGGCCATCGCGTACGTGCACGTCGCGGGCGGCGTCGAACGCGACGGGGTCTGGCACGACAGCCACGCGCATCCCGTTCCGCGTCCGGTGCTCGACATCCTGACCGGCCTCGCGTCCCGCGTCGCGCCGCCCGGGGTGCTGCTGGAGCGGGACGACGACTTCCCCGAGCCGGCCGAGCTGGAGCGGGAGCTGGACACCATCCGGGCCGCCGTGGCGGCGGGGACGGCGCGCCTGGCGGGCGGGGCGGTGGAGCCGGGCGGCATCGACGACCCTGCCGTCGCCGGTGACCCGGCCGTGGCCGCCCCGGCTCCGGACCGGTCCGAGGTGCGGCAGCGGCTCGGTGTCGCGCAGGCCGCGGTGCTGTCCTCGCTGGTGGCCGGGACGCCGGTGCCGGAGGGGTTCGACCGGGCGCGGATGGGCGTGCAGGCGCGGGCCCTCGCCGCGAAGCGGGCGGACGTGGTGGCGAAGGTGGCGCCCGAACTGCCGGTGATCCTCGGGGACGGATACCGGCAGGCGTTCCTCGAGTACGCCCGGAGCCTGCCGATGAGCGGCGGCTACCGCCGGGACGCGCTGGACTTCGCGGGGCACCTGCTGAAGCTGGGCCGCCCGCGGGACCCGGGGACCCGGCGTGAGCTGCGGGAGTGGTGGCTGCACCGCGCGGGCCCGGCGCCCCGCCCCCGGGGGCTGGCGGCACGGGCGCGGGTACTGCTGCGCGGGGCCTGATCCGCCGGTCCGCCCCGGCCCACCGCCGTGACCCGTTCGTCCCGGCCGCCGCAGTAATATGCCAACCCCGCACCCAGCACACCGGAGTGCGGTGCAGGAGGCACCATGCGACCGCGACCCCCCGTCAAGGGCCGAGGCATATTCAGCGGCACCGGGCTCATCATCACGGCCCTCGCGGCGACCGCCGCGGCACTGCTCTTCCCGCTCTGGTCGTACGCCGACCGGCCGGGCGGTGCGGCCGGCGCGCAGGTTCTCGGCGCGCGCACCGTGACGACGCCGTACGGTCCGCTGTCCGAGCGGGACAGGGACTTCGTGACCAAGGTCCGGCTCGCGGGACTGTGGGAACTGCCGGCCGGCCAACTCGCCCTGGAGAAGGGCACCACTCAGGCCGTACGCGACGCGGGACAGCATCTGGTCGACGGGCACACGTCGCTCGACGCGCACGACCGCACCGTCGCCTCCCGGCTCGGCGTGCCCCTGCCCGACGAGCCCAACGCACAGCAGGAACAGTGGCTCGCCACACTGCGGGGCGCGCGCGGACAGGACTTCGACCGGCAGTTCGCCGCGCTGCTGCGCCTGGCGCACGGCCGGGTGTTCTCACTGGTCGCCGAGGTCCGCGCGGGCACCCAGAACTCGCTGGTCCGCGACCTGGCCGACGACGCCAACACGACCGTGCTGGACCACATCAAGGTCCTGGAGGCGACCGGGTACGTCGATTTCTCCGCGCTGGCCCGGGACCTCGCGGCCACCCCCTCCCCCGTGCCCACGCCCCCGGTCGGCGACGCCGGTTCCGCGGTCCCGGTCGCGCCCTCGCCGTCCGAGTCGTACTCCATGCCGCCCGCCGCCTCCAGCCCGTTGCCGATCGACGCCTCCTGACCTGCGAGGCAAACGGAACGTCACGCACCGGCGACACTCGGTCCGGATACTGGAACGGGCATGGTGTTTCCGAGGCGCCTGGCATAGAAACACGTCATGTTCTGGGTCCTTCTGCTGCTTCTGGCGTGGGCGTTCGCGGGCGTCGCGTGCACCCGGCTGTGCCTGGCCGCGGTCCGCTCGGCGGACCTCGACACCGAGGGCGTCCCCACGGACCAGGAGCGCGATCTGACGCTGTACGAGGCGGCGTTCCTGTCCGGCGGTCCGGCTCGGGTCGCCGACGTGACCATGGTCTCCATGGCCCGGCAGCGGCGGCTGCTGCTCGCCCACACCGGCTGGGCAACGGTGGTGGACCCGCGCGGCCGCGACGACATGGAGCGGTCCGTCATAGGGGCGATCGGGCCCGAGGGCCAGTCGAGGATCGCTCCGGTGCGGGCCGCCGCGGCCGGCGCCGAGGCCGTACGGCGGCTCGCCGACGGGCTGGTGCGCTCCGGACTCGCGGTGCCGGACGGCGCGCGGACCACGGTGGCGGACGGCGTCCGCCAGGTGCGCGCCGCCACGCTGGCCGTGTGCGCGCTGGCGCTGGCCGCCCTGCTGATACCCGCTCAGACCGGGATGCCCCGGTTCCTCGTCGCGCTGTGGTTCGCGCTGCCCCTCACGCTCACCCTGAGCTGTCTGGCCATCGCCCGGATCGAGGCGCACCCCTACTCGCGCTGGGCCTCCCCCGCCGGACAGCGGCTGCTGGGTGACCTGCCCCGGCGGCCGGCCCGTGACGGCGACGAGTGGTCCTTCCTGACGTCCGTCGCCGTGCGGGGCGTCCGGGCGGTCGGCGAACCGGAGTTGCGGGCGGCCTTCGCCCACCGCGACCAGCCCCGGGGGGAGTGAGACCGCCCTTCGGGGGCGCACCGGGGGCATTCCCGGCGACACCGCCGCCCGGTGCTTGCCTTCACCGGGACCCGAACGAAACATCCCTTGTGTGATCGTCGGGCCGTGGCAGCCGTGCCATCGCCGCGCACCGGAGGGATACGCGATGAGAGCTGCCGCCCTGTACTCGGCTGCCGGGTCCCTGCTCCTCGCGGCCTTGGCGGCGGCCCCGGCGGACGGCGCCGCCGACGCGCCGGGCGGGGCCGGGACGCGCGGTACCGCGGTGGCCGTCCAGCGGGCGCGGGAGGCCGGAATCGAGTTCACCGGGTGCGACGGCCGGGACGCGCCGCGGAGCCTTGAGTGCGGCACGGTGCGCGTCCCGCTGGACTACGCGAAGCCCGACGGCAAGCAGATCGAGCTGACCGTCAGCCGGGCCCGGGCCACCCACAAGGACCCGCGCAACAGCAAGCGGAAGGTGCCCCGGCAGGGCGCCCTCGTCTACAACCCGGGCGGCCCCGGCGCCTCCGGCATGTACTTCCCGATGGTCCGCACCCTGCCGGTATGGCAGCGGATCGCCGCCGCTTACGACCTCGTCGGCTACGCCCCGCGCGGGGTGGGCCGTTCGGCGCCGCTGTCCTGCGTCGAACCGAAGCTCTTCCTCCACGCGCCCAGCGACTCGCCGGCCCACCCCTCGGAGCGGTACAAGCGGCAGCGCATCGCCCGGGCCAAGGCGTACGCGCGCGGCTGCGCCAAGCGTTCGGGGAGCGGGCTGCGGTACTACAACTCGCTCAACAACGCCCGTGACCTGGACGTCCTGCGGGCGGCACTGGGCGAGGACCGGCTGACCTACATGGGCGCGTCGTACGGCACCTACTTCGGCGCGGTGTACGCGACGCTGTTCCCCTCGCACGTCCGGCGGATGGTGCTGGACTCCGCGGTGGACCCGGCCCCCCAGAAGGTCTGGTACCGCGCCAACCTCGACCAGTCCGCCGCGTTCGAGGACCGCTGGACGGACTTCCGCGAGTGGATCGCCCGGCACGACGACGTGTACCGGCTCGGCGACACCGCGGCGAAGGTGCAGGACAGCTACGACACCGCGCGCGGCCGGCTGGCGGGGAAGGCGGCGGGCGGCAAGGTGGGGCCGGGCCAGCTCCAGAACGCGTTCCTCCAGGCCGGGTACCACGACGACTTCTGGCCGAGCCGGGCCGCCGCGCTCTCGGCCTATCTGAAGGGCGACGCCAAGGCGCTGGTGGAGCTGGCCGCGCCGGACGCGGGCACGGCCGCAGAGGCGGAGAACTCGAGCGCGGTCTACACGGCCGTCGAGTGCAACGACGCGCCCTGGCCGACGGACTGGAAGGTGTGGGACCGCGACAACACCCGGCTTGCGCGCAGCGCACCCTTCGAGACCTGGGACAACGCGTGGATGAACCTGCCGTGCGCCTACTGGCCGGCCCCCCGGCAGCGGCCGCTGGACGTGCGGACGGGTCCCGGTGAGCTGCCGCCGGTGCTGATCCTGGCCGCCGAACGGGACGCGGCCACCCCGTACCCGGGCGCGCTGGAGATGAGCCGGCGGCTGGCCGGCTCGGCGCTGGTGACCGAGCGGGACGCCGGTACGCACGGCATCGGGGGCGGCCCCAACAAGTGCGTCAACGGCTACCTGGACGGCTACCTGCTCGAGGGCCGCGTCCCGGGGCGGCGCGCCGCCTGCGCACCGCGCCCGGAACCGAGGCCGAAGGCCCCGGCCTCTCCCACCACCGAGCGCCCCGGACGGGACGCCCTCAAGGGAAAGGCTTCTTAGGCCAGCCCCGCCACCAGATCGGCGATGTCCTTCCGCCGCCCGGTGAAGAAGGGGACTTCCTCACGGACGTGCCTGCGGGCCTCGGAGCCGCGCAGGTGGCGCATCAGGTCGACGATGCGGTACAGCTCGTCGGCCTCGAAGGCCAGCATCCACTCGTAGTCGCCGAGTGAGAACGAGGCGACCGTGTTGGCGCGCACGTCGGGGTAGCCGCGGGCCATCTTGCCGTGGTCGGCGAGCATGCGGCGGCGGTCCTCGTCGGGCAGCAGGTACCAGTCGTAGGAGCGCACGAAGGGGTAGACGCTCACGTAGTTGCGGGGCGTCTCGTCGGCGAGGAACGCCGGGATGTGCGAGCGGTTGAACTCGGCGGGGCGGTGCAGCGCCATGTTCGACCACACCGGCTCCAGCGCGCGGCCCAGCCTGGTGCGCCGGAAGAGGTTGTACGCCTCCTGGAGCTGGTCGCTGGTCTCGGCGTGCCACCAGATCATCAGGTCGGCGTCGGCACGGAGCCCGGAGACGTCGTACGTGCCGCGGATCGTCACGTCCTTCGCGGCGAGCTGGTCGAACAGCTCCTGGACCTCGTCGGCGTAGCCCGCGCGGTCCTCCGGGAGCACGTCCTTCAGCTTGAAGACGGACCACAGCGTGTAGCGGATGACCTCGTTGAGGTCCTTGGCCAGCTTGCCCTTGTTCGGGATCCTGCCGGTCTCGGTGGTGGGGGCGTCGTCACTCATGTTCCTATTCTCCCGCTCCGCCGTGCAGGCTCTGCACCGGGTCGGCCGTCAGCCTGCGCACACCGCTGAGGTCGCCGCCGAGCTGGTCGACGGCCGCGTGGGCGCTCGCGACACAGGCCGGGATGCCGACGCCGTCGTACTGCGCGCCGCACACCGCGAGGCCCGGCAGCTTGGCGACGTGCTCGCGGATGCGGGCCACGCGCGCGTGGTGGCCCACCGGGTACTGGGGCAGCCCGTCGGTCCAGCGGGTCACGCGGGTCTCCAGGGGCGTGGCGTCAAGGCCGGTGGCCTCGCGCAGGTCGTGCCGGGAGACGGCGACCAGCTCGGCGTCCTCGCGCTGGAGGATTGCGGTCTCGCCGTGCCGTCCGACCGAGGTGCGCAGCACGACGACGTCCGGGTCCTGCTCGGCGATCCAGCCCCATTTCCGGGAGGCGAAGGTGGACGCCTTGATGGTGCGGCCGTCGACGGGCGGCACCAGGAATCCGCTGCCCTCGGGCAGGGCGAGGCCGGTGCGGCGGTAGGCGAGGGTGATCAGGGCCATGGAGGCGTACTCGACGGCGGCGAGTTCGGCCGCGGCCTCCGGGGACTCGGCGCTCAGCAGCGCGGCGGCGGCCGGGGCGGGCACGGCGACGATCACCGCGTCGGCGTCCAGCACCCGCTCCCCCGCGGTGACCCGCCAGCGGCCGGACGCCTCCCGGCGCAGACCGGTCACCGGTGTGCGGCAGAGGATGTCGCCGCCGAGGGCGCGCACCGACTCGGCGACCGCGAGCGGCAGCCGTCCCACGCCGCCCTCGATGCCCATGAACACCGGCCCGGTCCGCCGGTTCGCCTCGGCCTCGGCCTGGATGCCGCGCACCACCTCGGTGAGGGAGTCGTGGTCGCGGGCCGCCCGGAAGAGCTGCGGGACGGCCGAGCGCATCGAGATGCGGTACGCGTCGCCCGCGTACACCCCGCCCAGGAGGGGTTCCACCAGCCGGTCGACGACCTCCCGGCCGAGCCTCGCCGCCACATACTCGCCGACCGCCACGTCGTCGCCGATCTCGGTGCGGGGCAGTTCGGCGTCGCGCCCGATGCGGGCGAGGCCCTCGTCGGACAGCACGCCGGCGAGGGCGTCGGCGGTGCCGGGGACGCCCATCACATGACCCTTGGGCATGGGGCGCAGGGCGCCGCGGGTCCAGATCGAGGCGGTCGCGGTGGCCGGCGGCTGGAGCCGCTCGGCGAGGCCCACCTCACGCGCGAGGGTGACCGCCTCGGGGCGGCGGGCCAGCATCGACTCGGCACCCAGGTCCACCCGGACGCCCGCGATCTCGCCCGGGAGCAGCTTGCCGCCGACCCGGCCCGAGGCCTCGAGCACGGTCACCCGGGCGCCCCGCCGCAGCAGCCGGTGGGCGGCCGCCAGCCCCGAGATCCCGGCTCCGATGACGACGACATGCCCCGAATGCGTACCCGTTGCGCTCATGTCCCCCACTCTCTCAGACCCCGCCGACAGGCCTGGCCCGGGCCGGTGTCCGGGACGAGTCCGGACCGTGACCGCTTCGGAACCGCCGCACCCCAACGTCCCGGCCCGCCCGGGCGTCGAAGGAGCGTCAGAGGTCATTTGCCGTCGTGTCTCACCGCTCCCGGGGGTACCGCCATGCGCACACCACGTCCCGTACGACCCGTCCGGGCCCTGACCGGGGTCCTGCTCGCCGCCTGCCTGGCGCTGGCCGGGTGCAGTGCCGCGGACGACTCGGGCGGCGAATCCGCCAAGTCCGCCGCGGACTCCGCGCAGCGGCAGGCGGGCGCCGGCGGCGGCAGGGCGGACGACGCGAAGTCCGCGCGCCGGGCGCCCGCGTCCGCCCCGAGCGCCGTCATCCGCACCGCCTCGCTCACCGTCGAGGTCAAGGACGTGCCCAGGGCCCTGGACCGGGCCCGTACGACCGCCGAGGACGCGGGCGGTTACGTCGGCCGCGAGAACACCGGCCGGGACGCCGACGGCCACGAGTACACGCGCGTGGTGCTGCGGGTGCCGTCCGCGCGGTACGACGAGGTCCTCGGCGATCTGCAGGGCGCGGGCCGGCTCGTCGAGCGCACCGCGAAGGCGCAGGACGTCACCGACCAGGTCGTGGACGTGGAGAGCCGGGTCAAGTCGCAGCGGGCGAGCGTGGCGCGCATCCGGACACTGATGGACCGGGCGACCAAGCTGAGCGACGTCGTCACCCTGGAGGGGGAGCTGAGCAGCCGGGAGGCCGACCTGGAGGCGCTGCTCGCCCAGCAGGCGTCCCTGAAGGACCGCACCAGCCTCGCGACCATCACCCTGTCGCTGTCCGGGACGCCCGTGAAGAAGGCCGCCGAGGACGACACGCCCGGCTTCGTGGACGCGCTGTCGGGCGGCTGGCACGCGTTCGTCACGATGCTGCGCTGGATCGCCCTGGTCCTGGGCGCGCTGCTGCCGTTCGCCGCGCTCGCCGCCCTGCTGGCCCTGGTGTGGGCGCGGCTCGTCCGGCCGCGACTGAGGCGCCGCCCGGAGCCGGTCCCCGCACCGGTGACTGCCGCACCGGGCCCGCTGCCGCACGCGCGCCCGGCGCCGGACCCGGCGCGCGAGCCCGGCCAGGACTGACGCGCGGGCCCGGCCGGGACCGAAATGGCCGCGCACCGTAGCGTGTTCACATGAGCATCGACGGTGGGCGGGACGGCAGGCGACGGCTGGTGGTCATAGGCGGCGACGCCGCGGGGATGTCCGCGGCGTCGCAGGCGCGCCGGATGTCGGGGCCGGACGAACTGGAGATCGTGGCCTTCGAGCGGGGCCACTTCAGCTCCTACTCGGCGTGCGGGATCCCGTACTGGGTGGGCGGTGACGTGCCGGAACACGATCAGCTCATCGCGCGCACCCCGGCGGAGCACCGCGCGCGCGGGATCGATCTGCGGATGCGCACGGAGGTCGTCGAGATCGACGTGGCCGGGCAGCGGGTACGCGCGCGTGACGTCGATTCCGGCGCGGAGTCGTGGACGTCGTACGACGGACTGGTCATCGCCACCGGCGCCCGTCCGGTCCGCCCCGACATGCCGGGCGTGGACGCGCCCGGCGTGCACGGGGTGCAGACCCTGGACGACGGCGAGGCGCTGCTGGACTCGCTGGAGCGTACGTCCGGCCGTCGCGCGGTGGTGGTGGGCGCCGGCTACATCGGTGTGGAGATGGCCGAGGCGCTGATCAACCGGGGTTTCGAGGTGACGGTCGTCAACCGCGGCAAGGAGCCCATGTCGACCCTGGACCCGGACATGGGCCGCATGGTGCACGAGGCCATGGAGGGTCTCGGCATCACCATGGTGAACGACGCCGAGGTGACCAAGCTGCTCACCGGCGAGGACAGCCGGATCCGCGCGGTGGCCACCGAGGACGCCGAGTACCCGGCGGACATCGTGGTCCTGGGCATCGGTGTGCGCCCGGAGACCTCGCTCGCCCGTGCGGCGGGACTGCCCGTCGGTGACCACGGCGGGCTGCTCACCGACCTCGCGATGCGGGTGCGCGGCCACGAGAACATCTGGGCGGGCGGCGACTGCGTCGAGGTGCTGAACCTGGTGTCGGGGCAGGAGCAGTACGTTCCGCTGGGCACTCACGCCAACAAGCACGGCCAGGTCATCGGCACCAACGCGGGCGGCGGCTACGCCACCTTCCCGGGTGTGGTGGGCACGGCGGTCAGCAAGGTCTGCGACCTGGAGATCGCGCGCACCGGCCTGCGCGAGAAGGACGCCCGGCGGGTGGGCCTGCGGTTCGAGACGGTCACCATCGAGTCGACCAGCCGGGCCGGCTACTACCCCGGCGCCTCCCCGATGACGGTGAAGATGCTCGCCGAGCGCGGCACGGGCCGGCTGCTCGGCGTCCAGATCGTCGGCAGGGAGGGTGCGGGCAAGCGGGTCGACATCGCGGCGGTGGCGCTGACCGCGCAGATGACGGTGCAGCAGATGACGGCCCTGGACCTCGGGTACGCCCCGCCCTTCTCACCGGTGTGGGACCCGGTCCTGGTGGCGGCGAGGAAGGCGGCGGCGAAGGTGCGGGCCGGTCAGCGGTAGGGCCCGTCGTCCGGATCAGGCCGTCGTGCTGATCCGCGGCAGGGAGGTGACGCCCCCGCCGGCCGTCACGGCCGCGGGCTGCTCCCCCGCGGGTTTGGCGTGCGAGGCGGACGGCCGGGTGGACCGCAGCCGGTAGCTCACCGCCTCGTCCAGCGTCACCGGCCGCTGCATCTGGGACGCCAGCCGCCCGGCCTCCTGACCGAGACGGGCGACGTCCTCCCAGGGAAGCCGTATCACCAGGGCCAGTTCGGCCTCGCCGTCGGGCAGCGCCTGCATCGCCGTCACCTGCGGAGCGTTCGCACTCATCGCCTGATCCTCACGTCGGTTGAGAGGAGATACGCGGCTCCGCCCGCCGGCGTTCACCGGTTCACGCGCCGTATCCCGGGCAGTAGTTCTGTGTGGTCATCCCCGTCCATGACGTGAATCCGGCGCGCCGCACCCCGTATGTGACGTACGCCCTCGTCGCCGTCAATGTCCTCGTCTTCCTGGTCACTCCCGGCACCGTCGGCTCGGTGCCGGGTTCGAGCGAGCTGGCGCGGCTCTGCGATCTGCAGGCCTTCATGGACCACTACGCGGCGGTCCCCAGAGAGCTGATCCACCATCAGATGCCCCGGGTGGTCCCGACCGGCGGCGTGGGCGTGGGACCGCACGGCCCTGGCTGTGTGGTGGCGCCGCCCGGCTACGACAAGTCGCCGGCGCTGTCCGTGTTCACGGCGATGTTCCTGCACGGCGGCTGGCTGCACCTGCTGGGCAACATGCTGTTCCTGATGATCTTCGGCAACAACGTCGAGGACCGGATGGGCCACATCCGCTACTTCCTCTTCTACGTCTTCTGCGGCTACGCGGCCGGATACGGCTTCGCGCTGCTCAACGCCACCTCCGCGGACCCGCTGATCGGCGCGTCCGGCGCGATCGCCGGTGTGCTCGGCGCCTATCTGGTGCTGTACCCGAGGGCGCGGGTGTGGGTCCTGGTGCCGTTCCTGGTCTTCCTGCCGCTGCGGCTGCCCGCCTGGCTGGTGCTGGGCTTCTGGTTCGGGCTGCAGGCGGTGTACTCCTCCGGGCACGGTGTGTCCGGCGCCGGGACGGTGGCCTACTCGGCCCACGTGGTCGGCTTCGTGGTGGGCATGCTGCTGGCCTGGCCGCTCAAACCGGGCACCCCGCCACCGCCCGAGCCGCGCCGCCTGGTGTTCGGCAGGCAGGCGCGGCCCCGTCAGGTGTGGTGAGCGGCGGGCGTGCGTTTCCCGGCCGCGCTCAGCGGGCGGTGCGGGTGTGGACGTAGTCCACGAGCCGGGTCAGCGCGTCCGGGTCGGTGTTCGGCATGACGCCGTGGCCGAGGTTGAAGACATGACCCTCGAGGCCGGCGGCCGCGTCGAGCACCTCGCCGGCCCGGGCCTCGACGGTGTCCTTGTCGGTGAACAGCACCGTCGGGTCCAGGTTGCCCTGGAGCGCCTTGCCGGGTCCGACGCGGCGGACGGCCTCGTCCAGCGGGACGCGCCAGTCGACGCCGACCACGTCGGCGCCGGCCTCGCCCATCAGCCCCAGCAGCTCGCCGGTGCCGACGCCGAAGTGGATGCGCGGGACGCCGTACCCGGCGACGGCGTCGAACACCTTCGCCGAGGCGGACATGACCGACTTCCGGTAGTCGGCCGGGGCCAGCGCGCCGACCCAGGAGTCGAACAGCTGGACCGCCGAGGCGCCCGCCTCGATCTGCACCTTCAGGAACGCGGCCGTGATGTCGGCGAGGCGGTCCAGCAGGTCGGCCCAGAGCCGCGGGTCGCCGTACATCATCGCCTTGGCGTTCTCGTACGTGCGTGACGGGCCGCCCTCGACCAGGTAGCTCGCCAGGGTGAACGGCGCCCCGGCGAAACCGATCAGCGGGGTCTCGCCCAGCTCGCGGGTGAGCAGGCCGATCGCCTCGGTGACGTAGGAGACGTCCTCGGGCGTGAGGTCGCGCAGCCGCGCCAGGTCGGCGCGGGTGCGGACGGGCTGCGCCACGACCGGGCCCACGCCGGGCTTGATGTCCAGGTCGAGGCCGATGGCCTTGAGCGGGACGACGATGTCGCTGAAGTAGATCGCCGCGTCCACGTTGTGCCGGCGCACCGGCTGCAGCGTGATCTCGGTGACCAGCTCGGGCCGCATGCAGGACTCGAGCATCGGGACGCCCTCGCGCACCTTGCGGTACTCGGGCAGTGAGCGGCCGGCCTGGCGCATGAACCACACGGGGGTGTGCGGCACGGGTTCACGCCTGCAGGCCTTGAGGAAGGCGCTGTCGTACGTAGCGGTCGGCTGCTTGCCCGTGGGGCTTCCGTTGGCACTCACGTCGGCAAGTCTCGCACGGCCGCGAAGCGAGAAGTGCGGCCGCCCTCAGGGGTGTCCTCCCTGCACCGGGGCGCTGTTCCCCTTACTCTTCCCCGCATGGCTGCGGCTCAGGGACGATCGTCGGACGGCGCTGAAGGAATGGACGACGCGAAGGACTCCGCTCAGGCGGAGAGCCGGACGGGCACGGCGGCGCCGCCGGCGTTCCGGGCCGCGGTCGACGCGCTGCGCACCACGCGCCTGCGGCCGCAGATCGAGGTGGAGCCGACGCCCGCCCCGCAGCGGCTCGCGCCCTTCGCGTACGCGCTGGAGGCCGCGGTGGTGGACGGTGACGAGGACCTGGCCGACGGCCGGCTGGTGCTGCTGCACGATCCGGCCGGGCACGAGGCCTGGCACGGCACTTTCCGGCTGGTGACGCTGGTGCGCGCGGAGCTGGAGGCGGAGATGGCGGCCGATCCGCTGCTGCCCGAGGTGTGCTGGTCGTGGCTGACGGGGGCGCTCCAGGCGCGCGGGCTGACGTACGGCGAGCCGAGCGGGACCGTCACGCGCGCGAGTTCGCACTACTTCGGCGGGCTGTCCGCGCGCCCGGCCGCCTCCCAGATCGAGATCCGCGCCTCCTGGACGCCCCGCGAGGGCCAAGGCGGGGTGCCGGACACCGCCGCCCACCTGGCCTCGTGGTGCGATCTGCTGGCCCAGGTCGGCGGGCTTCCGCCGGCCGGTCCGGGCGACGCCTCGGTGGTGACCCTGCCGCAGCGCAGGGGTCCGCAGTCACGGTGACCTGAGCACCGGCCGTACCGGATTCATCCTCCTGGGCGCCTTATTGACTCTCTCTTTGTCGATACGGCCACTTTCTGTGCTCGAATCGCATCGACCCGAACCGATTCGATCTTCGGATGATCGATCGCATGTCCGAATTGAACGGATTGTTACTCACTAGATCGTGATCATTCTCTAAAGGCGCACGGCTTTGCTGCCGAAGACGACTGTGACCCTGAAAGCACGTTTCGTCCCGGCTTCCTCCCCACAAGCCGGCCCCGTCCCCCCACCCAGGAGGCCTGGTGTCCGTTCTCCTCGAGCAGCCCGCAAGCCTGGTCGCCTACCGCCCGAACAAGCCGACCGCCATGGTGGTCGTGGCCGACCCGCGCGTCCGTTCCACCGTCACCCGCCATCTGTGGGCCCTCGGTGTGCGCGACGTGATCGAGGCCTCGTCCGTCGCGGAGGCTCGTCCCCGCATCGGCAACCCCCGCGACATCTGCGTCGCCGACGTCCACCTGCCCGACGGCTCCGGCCTGACCCTGCTGTCCGAGACCCGCGCCGCAGGCTGGCCCAACGGGCTGGCCCTCTCGGCCGCCGACGACATCGGCGCCGTTCGCAACGCCCTCGCCGGCGGGGTCAAGGGCTACGTCGTCACCGGAACCCGAACCAACATCGGCCTCCCCACCCGGCCCGGCGCCGCTCCCCTCGGTGCCGCCGCCCGTATGCACCGCCGCCCCCCGGGTGCCCCGAGCCACCCGGGCGGCTACCGCGAGCTGTCCGGACGGGAGGTCGAGGTACTCCGCCTGGTCGCCGAGGGGCAGTCCAACAAGGCGATCGGCGTCTCGATGGGACTGTCCGCGCTGACCGTGAAGAGCCACCTGGCCCGCATCGCCCGCAAACTCGGCACCGGCGACCGGGCCGGCATGGTGGCCGTGGCGCTTCGGACCGGCATCATCCACTGATCCCCACCGATTTCCCCATACGCCTCGTGAGCACATCATCCGTTCACTCATATGAACCGGCAGTTTCACCGGCCTGACTGGTTTACGACCCTGCGGCGCCCGTCGACGGAACGTTCCGTCGACGGG